>JBNKYI010000139.1:0-6586 GCA_050300815.1 Fibrobacterales bacterium | reverse complement strand
CGGGCCCCCAGCTGGGAAAAGTTCGAATTCCCTCACCTCGGGTGATCGGGGCCTCTCGCGAACCGTCGATATCAAGTGCCACCAAATTTTTAGAGCCATTCTCGCGCCTCACCGCTAAAAGTCGAGTGCTCATCACCCCCAATGTACCGTAAATGTAGCGAATCGCTTCATCGCTGAAATCGTGAACCGCTTGAGACACCTGGCTTTCTTTGACCGTGTATTGCCGCCCAAAAAGGATTTCTCCAGAATAAAAATCATTCAATGTAAGGTCGAGCAAATAACTCGAAGCTCCTTGGCGAAGCAACTTTGACGTGACATAATACTGCACCCCTAACGTGCGCCAAGAGTTTTCGACTTCAGTCGCTTCAAAAAGCGTAAAACGGCCATCAAATTCGAGATCTTTGCGCAACTGCTCGAGCACCGCCCCAATAAATTCCATCCCCGACCGATCGCCGAGAATTCCTAGGCGAACCTTTACCCCACCCGAAGTGCTTTCGAGATAATCCCCTTGGGCCATAAGCTGGTTCGAAGCAAGCAGCACAACAAGTAATGCGAGTTTAACGATTTTCATAACGGAATCCATAGATCAAAGTCCAAGAAGTTCCCATTGGCGAAGGGAGTGGGGGAAGGGTGACGGATTTAATGGCCTGCTCTGCTCTCTGATCTAGAACTTCGCTACCCGAAGACTCGACCAGTCGCCAAGATTGGATGCGACCGTCTTGTAAAATAACAATTTCATATTTCGCCACCGCGTTTTTGCTCAAACCTAGGCCAATAGGAGGGTTCCAAAAGCGACTCATGGCCATCACCACTCGACTTCGATAGTTATCGCTGATGCGTGCCAAAACCTGCTGTGATTGCACATTTTCAAAATCGGGCATATCCCACTCTTCTGAAGAAGAACTCTTTTCTGAAGGTTTTAAGTCTGGGGCGGGCAACGCTTCACTCTGAGATTTGGGTGCCGTTACAGGTTTCTCAGTAGGTTGAGGTTTGGGCTTAGCAGGCTTTACCGAAGGTGGCTTAGGCTGAGGAATGGGTTTCACTTCAGGTTTGACAATCGGCTCAGGTTTTGGCGGTGGTTCGGGGGCGGGAGGGATCTCTTCAGGAGGTTTTTCTTGTGGTGGCGCAGGCTTTGCGGGCTTCACCTGAACGGGTTGAGGAAGATCTTCTAAAGAAACCAACTCGACCCAAACCGGCTCTACAGACGGTGGAGGCGGTTTGAAAATCCAAGCCAAAAAAAGCCCTAACCCGACTAAGAAGACGTGAAAAAGCGATGAAAGTTTGAGGATCTTTTTCAGATCTGAAGATGAATTCAATTCACTCTCCCTGAGATTCAAACTGAGTTAAAAACCCGACCTTGGTTACACCGGCATTTTGCAACACCGAAACCACTTTCATTACTCGGCCATAGGCCACGGTGCTATCTGAATTAACGGCCACCGGAGATTCTCCATCCCACAGAGATTTTAAAACGCCGCCCAACTCTCGCAACTCAACTTCTTCTTTGTCTACATAAATCTGACCTTCGGCGTCTAACGAGACTCGCAAAATTTTCTTGTCTTCAAGGGGGGGCGATTCCGTCTTAGGAAGGTCAACCTGAACTCCTCGACTCATCAGTGGGGCGGTAATCATAAAAACCACGAGAATGGCAAAGGTCACGTCAACTAAATTGGTTACATTCAGATCTTCTTTAAGAGAGCGGCTTTTTCTTCTTTTCATTGACGCAACTCGGCTTCAAGTACACTAAGATCATTGCGTTTAAATAGCGAGAGAATTTCTGATCCCAGATTGAGGTATTCTCCTTCGCGGCGATTGACTTGACTGGTAAAGAGGTTAAATGCGGCCGAAGCGGGAATGGCCACCACCAAACCTGCAACCGTTGTGATCAAAGCCGCCGCGATCCCTGGGGCGACGACAGAGAGCTCTGCACTTCCTTGAGCCCCAATGGCAAAGAATGAGCTCATAATTCCCCAAACCGTGCCCAAAAGCCCTAAAAATGGAGAGAGCGAACTTACTACAGCAAGAAATGACAGATAGCGTTCTTCGTTGGCCTGAGTGGTCTCAACAGCTCTTTGAATTGCTTGCTCTAAAAGGTCACTGCGGTGAGATATGTTATCGTAAGAAATGTAGGGAGAGAATTTTTTGACCTCTGTTAAAACTTCAAGAACAATCACCTTTAAAGGGCTTTCGGGAAGTGACTTATAGAGAGTCGCCAGCTCGGGGAAGCTCTGCGCTTTGCGAACCTGTTCTTTTGCTCTGCGATTTGAGCGGCGAATGGCCTTGCCCTCTTTCCACTTGAGCAAGGTGACCCCCCAAGCGATAAAAGACATCAGAAATAAAATCAGAAGAATTACAAGGGCATAGGCCCCCGAATCGAGAATCATAGTCAATTCAGCCGAAGACATAAATATTTCCATTGGTGGTGTGTGCACAAAATCTAACAAATCCCCGAAAAGGCAAGTACGAGAGCTCGTCTATTTTTTTAAACCCACCAGAAGGGTGGATTAGAAAGGATATTTTAATAAGCTTGAACTAGTTTTTCTTTGAGTTGCCTAACCTTTTGGGCGAGCTCTTGATTTCTATTCAACAAGGTCACAAAGGCTTTGATATTGAAAATTACTGTAGAGTAATCTCGGTTGAAATGCAAGCCAATGGTATGCAACGAGTTATCTGTTAACTCGCGACACAAATACATTGCCACTTTGCGGGGCAATGCCGCTTTTTGAATACGAGACATTGAGATAATCATCTCTTTGGTAATCGACATTTCTCGGGCAACCACTTCAGTGATTTTTTCGAGAGAGAGATTGCAATTCAAATTGCGCGTCGTATCACCTAAGATGATTCGCACCATGTCTATCGTGACATCTCGACGCATCAATTCTTTGTAAGCAAACAACTTATTAAGCACACCTTCAAGCTCTCTTACGTTAGCCATAGGAGATTCGCTCAATAACTGAATGACTTCTTCGGGAATGTAACCCGCCAAACGAAAGTCTTGAATTTTGCGACGGAGCAAAGCCTCGCGGGTTTCGGCGTCTAAACTGCTCACTTCAATCGATGTGCCCGATCGAAATTTATGCAGTAATCTCTCGTCAAGAGATTCTTTTTGACGTCTTCCTGAGGCCGCCTGAAAGCTTTCGGGAGATTTGTCACAAGTGACCACCACTTGCTTCTCCATCGCCATTAGCGAATTCAGAATTTTGCAAAAATGATCCTGCGTTTTTTCTTTTCCGGCGAGGAACTGAATATCGTCAATGATCAAAAGATCTGCCGAAAGCACTTCTTTGCTCATGCCCATCACGTCGCGATCGCTGATGGTGCGGTAACCCGTGCGAGAGCGACGTGCACTTTCACCCCGAATTTTACCGACAAACTCAGAGAGAAACTGCTCAGAGGTTTTAAAAATGATGGTTTTTGCCGTGTGATTTTCTAGGCAGTAATTGCCTATTGCGGTTGCCAGATGAGTTTTACCTAAGCCTGTATCCCCGTGAATAATCAAGGGATTTAAAGATTTTTGCCCTGGATGACGAGCCACCTCTTGGGCAATGGTATAAGCCATATGAAACCCACCTTGCCCTACAAAGTTTTCAAAGGTGTAATTGACATTCAAACCCGCAGGCTGTTGTGCGACCTCAGGTGAGCTTTCTACAACGCCTTGAATTGCTGACTGAACGGTAAAGGGAATTTCATTCGTTTCGCGAGGCTTATCGGCAACATTTTGCGACGCGACGCAAGGATTTAGAGAAAAGGCAAGAGAATTAAAACCGGGAAAGATTTGGGCCGCATGGCGCAAAAGAACGTCTCGGTAATGTTTGCGCACCCAATCAAGGGCAAACTCCTCATCAAAGAGCAGCTGAAGGTTTCCGCCTTCATAAGAATGCAGAGACATTCCCTCAAACCAAGTGTGGAAAGTTTGATCAGTAAACTTCATGCGAAGGTCGCTAATGAAACGACCCCAAAGGGAGCCTTCCAATTCTACCAACACACTATCAACACCGGAGGTATTCACTACTTTCCTTTCCACACATCATTTTGAATAAAACTAGAAAAATTAATGAAATTTCAAGGGAAAGTTTTTGAAAAAACAAATCCATTGATTTTCATCATGTTATGCCGTTTTTCCCAAATACGCACTCAATGAGAGACTTGATGAAAGAATTGCCAAATCCACTCAAATACATTTAGCAAACAGCTTATCAACAGGAAATAAAAAATCTATCAACAACTTGTCTACATATTGCTTGCTAATTTTCTCTCTCTTTTTATTACTCTCTTACTCCCTAGAGTGGCTTTGTGCCCGCATCTATTTACCGATAAAGTTAAAGAAAAAGCTAAAGCAGATTCTAAGACTTTCCGATACTTTTACTAAAACGGAGGTCAACAATGGAAATCCATTCAACTACACCCACTTCAGTTCACCCCAAATTTACAACTTACTCACCGCAAACATTGCAAAGTAAAGATTCTAAGCACAATCCCGATCATTCAATAAAAGACTCAACAGACCGACTCGAGATTAAGCAAAACCATCAAGATTTTAAGGCCAGTTTAAAAAAACAACTCCTTGACAGCTTATTCAATCAAGCGAAATCTACAGATCAAGTCTCTAACGAATGGATTGACCCCATTTTATATGCCGTTGATAAAGAGACCGAGGCGGCCGAAGTTCCCGAATACTGGAACGCCGAAAACACCAGCCAACGAATTGTCGACTTTGCCGTTAGTTTTTTATCTCTCTATGAAGGAGACAACGAAAGCTATCGCAACGAAATGAGAGAGGCAATTCAACAAGGCTTCAAAGAAGCTAAAGAGATGCTAGGGGAACTTCCTGGAGAGTCGGCCAAGCTTTTTAATGACACTTATGAACTCAGTATGAAGAAATTCGATCAATACTTTGAAGATCTCAAAAATGGAACGGTTTCTCCTACCGACGAATTGACCGCAGTCTCACCTCTGACGCAAGAATATCCTGCACTCGACCTAGTCGCTTAATCTAGATTCTGCAAGACATGCACCGTTCTTCGGGGAGGGTTGATGTCTGACACACCTCTGACACGCCTCTGATACGCCTCTGATACGCCTCTGATACCAAACGAAAACCACCGGCTAGGCCGGTGGTTTTCGTTTATGAAAAAAATAAGGCTGGGTCCGGCAACCCAGCCTTAAAACGTAGAGGGAATTCCTTCGTCCCTGAAGCACAAACCCTTCCCTGGACCCTCTTCGGAAATTCGCCGAGCATCCCCAGCTTATATTCCTCTATCGGCAGAAAAGAATTTATTCTCAAGTGCATTTTAACTTTTTTCTAAGCCCCTAAAGTCAAACAGGAAAAAGCGCTTCTAGATCTTCAATACTCTCATTCGACGCAAAAAGTAGAACGCCATCCCCTTCGAGTAATTCAGATTCCCCATCGGGAACAAAAGATTTTTGATCGCGAACAATTCCCCCAACAATTACCCCACTCGGGAACAACTCTCTAAAACTGCTCGTGCGAAAAATTCGATTGCGTAGAGGGCACTTTGAAGTAACCCTAAACTCCAAAGCCTGAATCTGTCCTTCAACGATTTCGTTCACTCCAATAATGTTTCCTTGACGAACAAAACGCATCACTTTGTTAATCGTTGTTAAGCGCTGAGAAATCAGCGTATCAATAGACAATTGTCGGTCTAGATTGACGTAATCAGGATTGGTAACCATGGATATATTTCGACGAGCGCCTAACTTTTTCGCCAATAACGAACTGAGAATGTTGCTGTTTTCATCACCTGTTACAGCGATAAAGAAGTCTGCCTCTGCAACACCTTCAGACTCTAACAAATGTTTATCCGTTCCCTCGCCGTGCAAGACCAATGCCTTTGACAACTCATAGGCCATCTGTTTTGTTCGCTGCCGCGAAGATTCAATAATACTCACTTGAACATGAGTGTTTTCAAATTGACGGGCAATGTCCATTCCAATTTCAGTTCCTCCGTGAATAAAGACTTTCTCAGCAGGCTTCACCGAAAATCCCAGATCTTGAACCACTTTAGGAGCGTGGGCAATTTCAGTCGCCAAAAAGATTTTATCCCCCACTTTGAAAAACTCTTGATGGCTAGGAATCTTCGCTTGCCCCTCTCGCATAATTGCAACAATTAAAAATGGAAATTGACTGCGCTTGCGTATCCCCTCGATGTCTAACCCATCCATTCGGTGATCTTTAGTCAAAACCAACTCGAGTACTTCTAACTTTTCTTCTAAAAAAAGATACGACTGGTGAGCATAAGGTCTACAAATCAATTCGTAAATGTGACGGGCCGCCATACGCTCAGGATAAACAATCATATCCACACCCAGATCAAGCGGAGAAAGGATATTCGGATCGTTAAAAAGCCCCGCCTTTCTCATTCGAGCAGTGCAATACTTAGCGCCCAATCTTTTTGCCAATTGGCAAATCACAATGTTTGTCGAATCTGAATCTGTCACGCCCATCATCCTTTGCGGCGAGCTTCACGGTCAAGGAGGAGGAGGAAATCATGATGGAAATGCGTTCGAATCCCGGCAGCTGTTCGGGTCCCAGCCACGCGACACCCACGTACGCCAAGAGTCA
>JBNKYI010000138.1:0-6587 GCA_050300815.1 Fibrobacterales bacterium | reverse complement strand
AAATCGAAATTAAAGGGCAAAACCTTAAGCTGATTAAACCTTCAGAGCGAGAAAACCTACCGCAGGATTTTTTCGAAAATGTGATTGTGGTGGATTATACCCATCCCACAGCGGTGAATGGCAATGCAGAGTATTACGCTAAAAACAAAATTCCTTTCGTAATGGGAACGACAGGAGGGGATCGCGTCGCTTTGCAGTCATTGGCCGAATCCTCTGCGAGTTGGTCAGTGATTGCTCCAAATATGGGAAAGCAGATTGTCGCTTTGCAAACCATGTTAGATACGATGGCAAAAAGTTTTCCGGGGCTTTACAAAGGCTATCGCCTTGAGGTTGTTGAAAGTCATCAATCCCACAAGGCAGATACTTCGGGCACGGCCAAAGCCATAGTCGCTTCTTTTAACGAGATGGGAATTGAATACCACGTGGAGCAGATCAAAATGTTAAGAGACCGAGAGTCTCAGCTCGCCTTTGACGTTCCTGAAGAGCATTTACCTGGTCACGCCTTTCACACTTACACCTTGACCTCTTCTGATGGAACGGTGCAGTTTGAATTTAAGCACAATGTTTGTGGCCGCAGCTTTTATGCTGAAGGAACGGTAGATGCCTGCGCATTTTTAGATCATCAAATGCAACGGGGAGAAACTCCTCGAGCCTATGATATGATGGATGTGCTTAAGGCAGGAGCGATGAGCTAGGTTGTCTTATGGATGCAATACTATGGGCTGAATTTTGTCGGTATCAGTTGCGTAGGGTCGAGTATAAGGCCCGACATCTTTTAAACCAGTGCGATGAGAGCTTGATCTGGACCAAAGTAGGGCAGTCTCAGGCCGCGATTGGTCATTTGATTTTGCACATTTGCGGTAGCCTCGATCAATGGATATTGGCTCCGGTGGGTAAATCTCATGGCAAACGCAAAAGAATTTTGGAATTTAAGCCCGAAGTTGAGGTTTCTAAACATGAGCTTGAAATACAACTCTTTGAATACCTTGATGAATGCATTGAATGCATCAGAAGTATTGCACTACAAAATCCTGAGCGTATCGCAGAGTCTGTTCGTCTGGCTACAGTACAGGCTCCTTTGGGCTTGAGCGTGATGAATTGTGTGTCTCATGCTCACGGTCATATATTGCAAATGAATACAATCGCCAAAATACTTTTAGACTCGGCTTGGATCCCCGATCCGAGTGTGAATTCAGATCCGCTCGGCGGCTGGTGAGCGTTCTAATAAAATTTCAATTTCTTTCAAACTCGATCCAAATGTGATTTCAATGATTTGAGTTTCGATGATTTGCATACAAAGCATAAAGTTGGGATTTACTTCTGAAAATTTTCTGAAATCGTTGTACTTGATTTCGCCTTTTAAAAATTGAAAAGGCATTGCATTGCCTTCAACTCGCAATACGACCCAAGTGCCTTTATGGGTAACCCGATGGGAAATCATTATGGACTTGTGCTTTTGTTCGACGAGGAATAAAATTAAATGGGTGAGAAAGATTTCGATTTCGGGAACAACAGAATACCCTGTTTTGAGTGGAACTTGAATATCAATTTGGGTCTGATTTTTTTCAGAAGATTGTTTGATAAAGGCAATTTTACTCTCAAGAGATTTGAATAGATCACCTTTAAAAACTTCTGTAGATAAAGAATCGTTGTTTTCGAGAGAAGAGTTTAACTTGTTGATCACCTCATTGAGATCGACGGCAACTTCATTGAGATAATGCAGTGCTTTCTTTTTTTCTTCGCTGTTAATCGATGGGTTTTGCAAAATAACGTTGAGTCCTAGAATGTGAGCGACGGGTTTTCTAAGAAAGTGATTGACAAAGAAAAGCGTTTGCATTTGGCGGCTTTGATGTTGAATCATGATGTGATTCATCTTTTTGATGCTGTTGAATTGAACAGAAATTTTTTGTTTAAATTGCCATAAAATTCCAAATAAGAAAACAAGTGCTTCGAGTAAGAGTCCAACTTGAGTAAAAATGAGAGAGTCTTGCAAACTGTCAATCCATTTGAAATTCCAGAGTGATACCGTTAGAAAATATCCCGAAATCCCCAAAAGATTAGCGATCAAAGCCCAACGACTATAAGGGATTTTCTTAGATGCAAAATAGGCCAAAGAACATAAAATCAATAGGGATTCAACAATGTGATAGTCTGCCACCCATCGGTTGAGAAGATATTGATAATCGTTGCTAAGCTGAAAGATCTGTAGCGGGAGGATAACCACAAATTTGACACCGATCCAAATATTTAGCACCTGATTGAGCTTGGGTGAATTTTCTTTGAGTCGAAGAAAATACTGGTGAAACAGAATGAAAAAGAAAAAGCAAATCTGAGCGCCCAAGGTAGAGAAATACTGAATGTAAATGGGGTGTTCCATTCTAAAGAAAAAGAGGGGATATCCCCTGAGTGAGAGCACGGTGAATAGATGAGTTAATAGATAAATGCCATAGAAGAATAGGCTGCGAATTTTTAACCAAAACAACCCGATGGTAGAGAAAATAATCAAAGCGAGAAGGATACCTGTGTAGATGAAGTCGGCAACACGGCCTTTGGTTTCGCGCTCAGAAAAATTAGAGGCAGAGGTGACTTTAAGAGCGGCTTTTCGTTGTCGAGTTTGATCGTTCACAATTTGATTGACAACGAGAAGAGTGTCATGGGGGGCGACTTCAAGGGGGCACAATGGCGAATTACTGTATTTATAAGTTCGAGAACGATAACTGATGGTCGTGCCTGTGGTGCAATACAGTTGCATTCTGCCTAAAGAGTCGTAGGTATAGGATTGCAGAGCGTAAATGTCGCCAGGAAAATGTAAGAGAATCGAAACTCTTGTTGGAGAACTGTTGGTGAGTTTGATAGAGCTCCAATAAGTCTCGGGATGCTTGACTTCACTTGAACTCAAAGGAGACCATTTTTCGATAGATAGAGTATCGAAGGGCTCAGAGTGATCCCATATTTGCAAATGCGCACTCAAATCTTTTGAGCCCACAGAATTTAGTTGCAATTCTGCGACATCGAAAGAGAGTTCTTTTTGAGCAAATGGGGAGGATGTGATAACAAAGAAAAAGAACAAAAACAATGGCATGCCCTATATCATACCATTTTCAAAAAAATCTCAAAGAGTAAAAGTGGTGTGTAAGCTATTTGTAATCATATGAATATCAAGAATTTACAAACTCCCTAACCGCATCTTTGATTCGGTTGAAGGTATTTTCTAGAAGCTCTTCATTTTCTTCGAGTAAGGTGACTCTAAATCCCATAAGATTTGAACAAAAAGAAGAGAGGGGAACCACACAAACGCCTTTAGCGGCGAGTAGGTAGTAGACAAAGCGAGAATCGAGAGAGACGCCCTTCGTCCATTCTTCTGCCAAGGCGGCAATTCTTTCGTCTTCAATTTTCAATTTTTGATGAGGCTTGAGCACCCCTTCTTTAAAGACAATGGTGTTGTAAAACGCACCATAGGTGGGGTTGAAGATGAGTTCGGGAACTTCGCCGAGAATCTCAGAAATTTTATTAGAACGACGACCGATAGATTCATTGAGTTGTCGGCGGTGAGCTTCAAACTCGGGATGCTGATAAATCAGAGGCAGGGCCAGTTGAGGGAGTGTTGTCGAACAGACCTCAATCATTTTGGCGTCGTCTAGGGTTTTGCAGAGTTGATTAAATTCGGCATCTTGTCCGCGGTTATAAAACTCCATCCATCCACAACGAGAACCCGGCCAAGGCAGCTCTTTAGAGAGCCCTTTCATGGCAACCCCAGGAACGGTGTCGATGATTTCAGATAGAGAGTAGGCTCTTGCTCCGTTGTATGTGATCTGAGAATAAACTTCGTCACAAATAAGAAATAGATTGTATTTCTTTGCCAATAAGACAATTTGTTGAAGTATGTTGAGCGGGTAAACCATTCCCGTGGGATTGTCGGGATTGATAATCATAATGCCGACGATGTTGGGATTATAGCGCACTTGATTTTCTAAATCATCCATGTCGGGATACCAATTATTATTGGGATCTAATCGATAAGTCAGAGGCTCAGCCATGGCGTTGGCCGCTTCTGCAGAAGAATGGGTCGAATAAGCAGGAGAAGGCCCGATCACTCGACTGGTCGGGCGAAGGTAGTTGTAAAAAGTAGATATGGCATCACCGAGCCCGTTGAAAAAGAGAATATCATCGGTTGTGATTTGAGCTCCGCCCTTTGCATTTGTCTTGTCGGCGAGAAATTGGCGGGTGTTTATATTGCCCTTAGAGTGGGTATAGCCAAAACTGCTGTCTTGATCGACAAGTCCTTTGACGATGTCTTTCATCCATGTGGGAACCTTGCAGTTTTTCTGAATGGGATCACCGATGTTTTCCCAATAAATTTCACGACCGAGTTTTTGCAAAACTTCAGCTTTTTTGACGATGTTGCGAATCTCGTACTGGAGTTCTTCTACTCCTTCATTCAGTAATTTTTTGCGCATAATTCCATTCCCGCCTTTCAAGGGTGAAAGGGTAAAGAGCAAATTTAACAAAGGGAAGAATTTTTAGCAGGACTGCCGTGAGGATTCTACTTTTGAAACATGTCAAAAAAGATCTACGATCCCATCCGCAAAAAAGAAATCGTTGCTACCCCTGAAGAAGAAGTTCGCCAGAAGGTTCTACAGTGGATGATTCAACAATTAAAAGTTCCCCAAGAACAAATTCTCGTTGAATATCAGATTGGAGCGAGCGCTCATGTAGATATCTTGGTGCAATCGGTTGTGCGAGGACGCCTGTGCAATTTACTGCTCATAGAGACCAAAGCGCCTTCGGTGCCTATGGATGGTTATGTTTTCGCACAAGCCGAGAGATACATGCAGATCTTAGAACCCTATTGGGTTTTGATGACCAATTCAAAGGAATTCTTCTTTTTTAAACGCACAGAAAAGGGTTATGAATCTGTTGATCAACTCCCTGAATATGCAGAAATGAAAAAGACCGAAGGGCCTGAATAACTCGTTATAAACGTTTAGAAAGGAACTCTGCGGATTTGAGTTCCTGGGTAATACCCTTCTAAAATCTGCGAAAATTTCTGACCGGCTTTGCTGCGGGCCCGCGCTCCCATTTGACAAAGGCCAATTCCGTGGCCAAATCCTTTGCCCCATACGGTGAGTTGCTTGCCTTTTTGTTCTAGCCAAAACCAAGAGCTGGGCAGTATGCTTACCCGTTTGGGATTAAAAAGCCACCGTGTTTTATCGCCAGTGATGATGGTTTTTCCGTTGTCTGTGGTCAATTCGAGTCGAGCGACCCGGCCGCTCGAGTTGCGGCTCAAAATCTTCATTGATAAAATTTGAGAAAAAGAAAGTTCGGGCTTGGCCTTAAGGGTATTGAGGCGCTCTTTGGCCGTGTGGCTGATATCGTCAAGAGAAAAATCAAACTTCCACTGATCCCAAGGGCTGTCTTTTGACCAAGAGTTTCCTTTGGCATCGATATCGGGTTGACCTCTGAGATAGGGGCGTTCTTCGCCTCCCCACACTTCTCGAATGTTTGCGGTGTGGCCACCGCTTGTCGAGTGATAATAAGTTTCGGCGAGCTCAGCCTTAAATTCGAGAACGAGACCTCGAGTGTGGTGCACAGCGAGGTTGCTGAGTTCGTACTCTTCTTTAACACCTTTGTACACTTGGTCTCGGGTGTCAGAGTATAAATCCCATAAGCTCTTATCGAGTTCTTTTAAATTTTTAAGGGTGTAGGTGCGCGCAGAGACCGCCTGAGCCTTTAAGGCTTCAAATCCCCAGTCGGGCAAGGTGCCGATTTCGTAGGGAAGAATGCCTTGAATATAATCTTCGAGGCCGACGTAGTTGATGACTTGCAAACGTTGATTTTGATTTGAAATGAAAAACAACCCTCGATACTCTCCTTTAGAGGTTTGCAGTAGCTGGCCGGGAGCGCGGTACCAGAGAGGAGACTTCAAACGCTTTTCTCCCTTTGACGATTCCAAACAGACGTCATCTCCGCAGGCATTGAATTCGATTCGCTCACTGCTTTGCAACACTTTGCGACTCGACGTTCCTAAGGGATCGCCCTCGAAGATTTCGATGCGTTGGTCTTTGACTGAAAACCACTGCCGTTCTTTTTCTCCGATCAGCACTCTCACAAAAGGCCTAAAACCAGAAGGGGTAAAGTAGGGAAACGCGCCCACCCCTTCGTTAAACTCGGGGAAGTCTTCGGTGCTTTCTTTGGGCGAGTCGCTGGGTAGCGAGAGAGCGGGGGAGGTGAGAAAAGCGGGCCCTTCTATCTGATTTTCTTGAGAGATGTCTGGCTCGAATTCGGGAAAGGAATCTGGAGAAGGGCTACAAGACAATAAGAAAAAAAATAGGCTTCCCAGCAAGGAGAAGCTCAAAGATTTGCAGAAAGAATGAATCATTAAAATAGGGCGTATTTGATGTCGAAATAAAGATTCCAGTTTTGCGAATAGCGCACTCTCATTCTATTGACAAGCCCTTCTCCGAGAGATTCGTCAATATTGCCCACATCCTCTTGATAGACGGGTTTCCAGAGCCACTCTGCATTTTTCACCCCTAGAGAAAGAGAGACGCGGTGAATGGCGTAGCGAGCTCCCAAGCCCCAGTTGA
>JBNKYI010000137.1:0-6656 GCA_050300815.1 Fibrobacterales bacterium | reverse complement strand
CTATGTAGACTTTGCCACGACTCATATTGAGCATTTTGCAAAGTCTCCCATCGGTCATCTTCTAAATTGTAAGGCGTTCGATTGCGGTTTAAAAATGAAAACCGATTAGGATGATAGCGGGTGCCAACCAAGTGAAAAATCTTATGGTTTTCTTTTTCACTCACTAGGCCCAAATACAATTCGGTGCCTAAGGGATAATCGATTCGCGATTCAATAAAATTATTTTGGGGATCAGCAGTGAGATCGATGCGCAGAGCACTCCCCGCAGACTCGCCACCTCTGCTAATCACCAAGGTATCAACCCATTCTAAAAGAATCTGCTGTAAATTGGGCTGCTGGCCATCAACTCTTTTGAGGGGCAGACCATTAAGTCTAAAGTCTAAGTGCTGAGACGATAACCCTCTCCATTTAAACGGTCTGTATTTTCCCGTAGCTGCCGACTGAACCTCAAATCCCATCCAGAGCAACTCCGCGCCCAAATCGGATCCATTCTTGTGATCTGGCCGATAGAGGGTGTCTCCAGAGAGCGAACTTTGACTTAAAAAGACCGAATGACGTATCGTATCTGCCGCGAGGCTTTCGATCTGCTGAGCATTGACAATAGAAGAAAAGGCACCACATAAAATGCAGGCCCACAGAATTCTTTGCCCCTGTGCATGTCCGCGAAACATTCGGCTCCTAGCCGAATCAAAGCACCTGATCTTTGACCCGAAGATGGTGTAAAACTTTCTTACTTGGCAGGTCTTCTGACTCGAATTTCACCCTCGCTTCTTCCTTCCCGAATCTCATTCAGTGGTTTTAAGAAGCTCGTCAACTCTTACAGCGGCGGGACCGTATCGGATTTACACCGATTTCCCATTTTAAGCGTGACCCCTAAGGGCCTTCACCAAGGGCCCAAATATGAATTATCGCTAGCGCTTTGTCAAGCAACCCCACTCAAAGTGGCCCAAACTGACCTCTGACCAAAAATTTTAAGGGATTTCGTTCCATTGTTGTTCCCAAATTTTCACTTTAATTCTCTATTAGATACTTTTGGCATTATGGATATTTACGACTACTTCGATTACCGGCGATACCTCGCTGATTACTACAGCTACAAAAAAGCGCACAGTCGATCCTTTTCTTATCGAGCCTTTGCTCAAAGAGCGGGTTATACCTCATCGGGGCTTTACATTGATTTGGTCAAGGGCAAAAAAAATCTAACTCCGTCTTTGGTTGAAAAATTCGCCAAAGCGATGGGACTTAACGAAAAAGAAATCACGTATTTCGCACTGATGATTGATTTCACTCATGCCGAAGACTACGATCTCAAGCAAGATATCTTCGACGAGATGACTCAACTCATGCCCAACAGGGCACGCCGCATATCGAGAAATCAACGGGATTATTATCTGCATTGGTATCACGTTGTGGTTAGAGAATCTTTGAGCGTCTTAAAAATTGACGATACAAATATCAAAGAGCTCGCCGATTTTATTTATCCTAAAATCTCTATTGTTCAAGCTCGCAAAAGTTTAAAACTGCTCAACGAACTTCGCATGATTCAACAAGTGGATGGCTACTATCGCCCCATCGAAATCACCCTTAGAGGGAGCTCAGAAATTGACCCTATACTCGTGCGGGGATTTCAACGGCAAATGATTGAAATGGCTTCTGACGCACTGGCTAATATTCCGCCAGAAAACCGAAATATTAGCTGTGTTACATTTTCTATCTCTGATGAGGGTTTAAAGAGAATCAAGAGTAAAGTAGATTCTTTTCGCAATGAAATTCTCAATATCGTTCGCTCGGACAGTGGTGAAAATCGGGTCGCTCAATTTAACGTCCAATTTTTTCCGGTGACCAACAAAAAGGGTTAAAATGCGCTTAATTGGTTTTCTATTCTGTTGTTTCCTTCTCATCGCCTGTAGCGGTACGGGTACCGATACCCCCAACGCCATATTCCCCACTCTCGGTCGCGTCCAATTGCAAATGGCCGAGTTAGATAACGACTCCATTGATAAACAAGACTCTAGCCTTTGTTTAGCTAGCGATGGCGGCATCATTTGTTTCAATTCAACCCCAACAGCAACCGAAGATATTCCCAACCAAGTTTCGGGCACTCAAATCACCGCCCGCATTATCGATGGTGACAACAATCCCATTGACTCTAGTTTGGTCATTCTGGCGGCCTGTGGCAAACAAGGCCAAGGGCGTCCTCAATACGAAATTTATTCAGATTCATTGGGAGAATTCAATTTGGTCATAGAAAACACCCACTGCTTTAACCTCGAAGTTCAAGCCAAAGAAGGCAGCAAATCCATCTTTGCCTTTACCGATTCAATGTTTATCGAAAACAATCAAAATCTAGAGTTAGAGATGACTTTACCTGTAAATATTAAAGGAACATTTCAGATCGACAGCTTTGACGCCGATCAGCAATTTCTCGTCGGACTCGCTGGCACCCAACGCAGCCTTGTCTTAAACAACGGAGATAGCTTTCAATTTGCAGATGTTCCTCTCAGTGTAAAAGCACTCTTCTTTTACCCCTTCACAGGGGATCTCAGCGATTCTCTCGTCGCCGAAAAAGTGTATAATGCCGAGCACTACGAAATCCCTTTGAACAAAGCTCATCTCACCGATCTTCGCGAAATTCGAGTTGACTTTAGTAGCTCTAATTAAAAGGCACTCTTAAAACGACTCACGGTCACTGCCATTTTTAGCACCAATCAATCAGGTCAGTTTACGAATGGCAAGGATGTTCTATTTTTAATGCCATGCAAAACAAAGAAAATAAAATCCCCACGCCTGCTCAAATTTGGGAAATGCTACGCGCTGAAGCCACTCAGATGGCCAAAGATGAGCCTTTGGTTTCTACCATGGTTCATACCCGTATTCTGGGTCTGCGTTCTTTACCTGAGTCTCTCTCTCAAATTCTCGCCCTACAATTAGGAGATCACAACATCAGCACCCTGCAGTTGCAGTTGCTCTTTCACGAGATTCTAAGCTCAAACGACGGCATCATCAAGGCCGTCGCTGCTGATATTCACGCCGTATTTGAGAGAGACCCCGCTTGCAACAATTACATTGAGCCCTATTTGTTTTTAAAAGGGTTTCACGCCTTGCAAACCTATCGCCTTTCTCACGAGCTCTGGAAGCAAAACCGGCGTATTCTCGCTCAAGTTTTACAATCGGCAAGCAATCGCGTTTTTTCGGTAGATATCCATCCTGCTGCCGAAATCGGCAAGGGCATCATGATTGACCACGCGACGGCACTCGTCATCGGCGAAACCGCCAAGGTAGGTAACAACGTGTCTATCTTGCACGGAGTCACGTTAGGAGGAACGGGTAAGGAATCAGGAGATCGCCATCCCAAAGTTTCTGATGGTGTTCTACTCTCTGCTCACGCCCAGCTTTTAGGAAATATCAAAATTGGACGCTGCTCTAAAATAGGAGCTAATGCCGTCGTTTTAAGCGATGTACCCCCTCGCACGACTTTTGCCGGTATACCCGCCCGCAAAGTCGGAGTTCCTGCAAGTGAACGACCCGCTCTAGATATGCGCGTCGAATTTGATATCGAAGAACCTTAAATTCAAACTCTAGGGCCCGCTAAATGAAGAAATTTTTAGCGACGTCCTTTAATTTCTGAGGCCCCTATGAAATGGAACACCCCGAGTGTCGCCCAATCTCAACTTGAGGTATTGCTTAAACACAAGGGCATCGGCCCTGTAGGAAGCAAATCACTAACAACAGAACAACTTGATGAACTCGGCGCACTCTTACAAGAGCCCACCACCAGTCTAACCACCCAAGCCTCTCTCTTCGCCGCCTTTAGTTTGTTACCTAATCAGCCCGAAGAACAAAAGTGGTTTGACAATGCTCGCAATCATTTCTTTGCAGAACCTCTAAGAGAGATTCATCGAATAGATCACCCTCTAACACAACTCGTTTGTCGCGTATTACAAAGAGAAAATCTTAGCTATGATGAGGCCCTTGTTTCTATTAACTATTTGTTAGATCCTCAATGCCCTGAGTTTTTAAAGGGAGCATTCTTAGAAGGTCAGCGAGTTAAACGAGAAACCCATCAAGAAAACTTAGGGTTTCTCCACGGGCTCTTTCATCGCTCGAGGCGCTCTCTCACTCAACATCCCATTCTCATCGATATTGCCGACAATTACGATGGCTACAACCGCACCCCTTGCCTGAGCCCCTTCGTCGCCGCTATTCTAGGGGCCGCCGGATATCCAACAATCATTCACGGCTGTGAAATCGCAGCTCCCAAAATGGGAAAAACCAGTCATCAAATTCTGCAACGCATCGGCTATCCCGTTATGCAGAGTCTCACAGAAGCTCTACACAAACTCGAAAATCCCCAAGTTCACTGGGCGTTTATTGATCAATCTCAGAGTTTTCCCGAATTATTTCAACTGCATCAAATGCGCAAAGACATGGTCAAACGCCCCATGCTAGCCACCTTTGAGAAAATGCTGCAACCCTTGCGAGCTGCCAACGGAAATTTACTGGCCATGGGTTATACTCACGCCGCTTACAAAGACCACCTCTCTCAATTAATACCCGCCTATGGTCAAGCCCCTAAAGCCCTCATCGTAAGAGGTGTAGAAGGCACTGCTCGCCCAAGCCTAGCTCGTCGCACCACCGCACTTTGGTATGACGGCGATGGCATTCACGAAGAGTTTTTTGATCCCAAAGAATTTGAGATTGCCCAAACCGAAGAAGAGACGCGCAAAGAGGGAGATGCACAAGAGTCTTTAGACATCGGTCTCGCTGTGCTCAAAGGTGAAAGCCAAAACTGGAGACCTCAAATTGAAATGTGGGCCGTCTCTCTTATTGCAGGCTTCAGACTGTGCGAAGACCCCATCGCCATTCGCAAGGTGCGCGATGCCATTGATTCTGGTCGAGCGCTACAACATCTTTACAACGGAGTTAAGAATTGAATTTTGACAACCTAACCATTGGAGTCATCGGGGCGGGAGCGGTTGGAGGTTACTACGGAGGGTTGCTCGCTAAGGCCGGTTTCAACGTCCATTTTTTAGTGAAATCCGGATCAGACATCATTAACTCCACGGGGCTTTACATCCAATCCACCCGCGGAGACTTTGAAGTTAAAAATGTCAGGGCACATACTGATCCTCATCAAATGCCCCTTTGTGACATCATACTTATCGCTCTAAAATCGACCAGCAACTCTCAGGTTGTCGAATTGATTACTCCTCTGCTGGCTCCGCACACCCTCGTGGTTAATCTGCAAAATGGATTAGGGTTTGAAGAAAAGCTCGAAGAGGCCATTGCCAATCTAAATCCTATCGCTGGCCTTTGCTTTATTTGCTCGACCAAGCTTGAGCCTGGCAAAATTCGACAAACCGATTACGGGCAAATCCGCTTAGGAGGAGACGAGCAATACGCAGACTCTCTTCAATTATTACAACAGGTTTTTGAATCTGCCGACATTCAATGTGGCATAGACAACAACCGCCGTTTAGCCCGTTGGAAAAAACTGGTTTGGAACATTCCTTATAATGGAATATGCACCGTCATTCGACGAGACACTTCAGCGATAATCGCCTCAAAAGCTCTTGAAAGCTGGGCATCAGAGCTTATGAAAGAAGTGCAAAAAGCAGCACACTCAGAAGGCTATTCGTTAGAGTCTGAATTCTTAGAAAAAATGACTTTATCAACGCGAAATATGAAGCCTTATAAACCCAGCATGCTCGTTGATCTCGAAAATAAGCGCCCTTTAGAACTGGAATATATGTACTGGAATCCTATTCAAGCCGCCGAAAATTCAGGTGTTCAGATGCCTCTTACTAAAGCCCTCTTCCAACAGTTATGCTGGCTAGACCCAGGAAAATTTGATCCATTTTAAAGCACCTCCATTTTTTTTGCGGTCAAAAGTCCCACAAATCGCGATAATATCTAGGTTATTGACCGAAAAAAATCATTTACTGATAAAATTTGCTTTACAGGATTATTAAAAAACTTATTTATTAATTCTCTCACTCAACCACTCATTTATGAGGAGCTTAAATGAACAAGCAAGAACTTGTAGAAAAAATTCTTAACGATAAAAACAATGATTTCGAATCTAAAGCAGCTGTAGAGCGTGCTCTCAAAGCCGTACTTGATGGCATCACCAACGGCATCAAAACCGATGGCGGAGTTCAATTGATTGGCTTTGGCACATTCTCTATCAAAAAACGCGCAGCTCGTACAGGCCGCAACCCCCAAACAGGTGCTGAAATCAAAATCAAAGCTTCAAAATCTGTAGCTTTCAAACCTAGCTCTGCTCTTAAAGAAGTGGCTGCAAAGTCTAAAGCCAAAGTTTAATTCTTAGGAAAAACTTTTTAAGAGGCCACCTTAACAAAGGTGGCCTTTTTAATTTGTAACCTCTTTTTGTGGTGACAAAAGAGGAACCACAAGTGCTTGGCATTTTGAAAAATGGCAAACCCACCTTTTAGAAAAAAATTATTCTATACGACATGGAAAGACTTGTTAGATGATTACTTCAATCTCTTGATTTGCCCTCCTCAGCCATCCCCTTTCCCCTTAAGAGATTGGGGTTTAATTAACAAGATTCTAAATAAAAGGGGCTGTCTCAAAAGTTTTGAGATAGCCCCTTTTTTTGTTTCCATAAATGATTTGATTCTCTATTGTTTAGA
>JBNKYI010000136.1:0-6657 GCA_050300815.1 Fibrobacterales bacterium | reverse complement strand
AAAAAGCTTCGTCAGCCGCCCCTACAAAAACGCCCCAAAAAACAGTAACTAAGAAAGTGGATAAGAAAATCGTTGTAAAAAAAACGGCAGTTAAAAAGGTGACACCTCCAAAATCAGTAGTAAAAAAAGTTGAAGTGAAGAAAGTGGCCGCTAAGAAAGTGGCAGAAAAAGAGGTCACAAAAACAACTGCACCTAGCAAAACTTCATCCGCTCAAAAGAAATCTGTGAGCAATTCTGCTCAAAATAAAACATCGAGTAAACCTTCTTCTGTAGCCAAGGCAAAATCCAGTTCCACAAAAAAATCTAAATCCGAAGTCACTCAAGCGACGGAAAATACCTCTAAAGAGAAATCATTGAAAACTAAGGCTACCCCCAAGAAATCTTCTGCAAATACAGCATTATCACAAAAGAAAAATTCGCCGTCTAAATCTGACAAAAATGCAGAGCAACCTGTATCGTCAAAAAAGGCAGCATCTGCTTCTCAGACAAAAAAAGCGACAAAGTCAGAAGGGGCTTCTTCAAAAGCGCCCGTGACAAAAACGCCTAAGAAGTCGATTTCTTCTAAGGAAGATCATTCGACCGAAAAGGAGTTAGCCGAAAAAGTATCGGAAAAAGTATCGGAAAAAGTATCGGTTAAGGCGGATATTTCTGAAAAGCCCAGCGCTGAAAAAACAGCCCCTGTTGAGTTAATGGGATTGACGTTGAAAATGGAATCGCTGAACTTTGATGGAATTTTGGGGGGTAAGAAGTTTACTCGCCACAATTTTTTATCAGAAGTGAATGAAGCAGAAGAGCGGATCAATAAGAAGAAATACACAGAAATTCGCCCTGTTGAAGCCCTTACTCGATCGATTCGCTCAAAAGAACGCAAAATGGATGAATCCCCTGAAGAACTTGTTTCGAGAATTGCTCGTGAACTCGAAGAAGAAATGAATATTCGGGAAAATCCATACGCGACGAATTTGTGTGCGAAGTGTAATGAATTCCCTATTGAAGATGATTTCAGAATCGACAAAGATTTTGGCTATTGTACTTTTTGCGCCGAGGTTTTAAACCTTGGTCAAACCAAAGAAGCCAAATCATTTGAATTTGGTTTGGGTAAAAATCGTTCGGATAATAGTGACGATGAGGACGAGGATGAGGATAACTCAATCTAAAAATGCCTAGGCGTCTTTAGGTATTGAGTTTTCTCATGACTCCAATGACTTTACCTGCAATAGAAAAATCTTGATCTTTGCGAACCCGGATTGCTTGGTAATTTGCGTTGGCGGGCTCTAAGCGGATTCCCTGATCATCTGTGTGAAAATACTTGACGGTTGCTTCGTCTTCAATTTGGGCGATGACCATTTCGCCTTTCTCGGCGGTGTTTTGATGCTTAGCAAAGACCAAGTCTCCGTCGAATATCCCGGCTTCAATCATCGAATCTCCAGCGACTCGCAAGGCAAAAACGTCTTGTCGTGTCGAAAAGAAGCTGGCATCAACGGTAACGGTTCCGCTTAAATTTTGCACCGCTAAAATAGGTGAACCTGCCGCAACTCGACCAACGATAGGGACTTCAATGACTTGAGTATCATTGGAGACTTGCACTTTTTCAGATTCAGAAACCTCTAAGCCTCTTGAAAGCTTTGGATTTCTTTTGATGTATCCTTTTTTGATCAAAGCTCCAAGGATGGAGCGAACCCCATTCGTCGATGAAATTTTGAACGCTTGTCCAATTTCTCTAACCGTTGGAGGGTATTGATTTTTTTGAATGTGATCGCAGATAAACTCATAGATTTGTTTTTGACGATCGGTAAGTAGGGCTTTTCCCTCAGACATATTAACCTCAAAATGAACAGGTAACTGAACATTAGAATAGTTAAACATTTGAGCACTGTCAATGTGTGCAGTAATTTTTACGTTGCAGTTCTGACTTTGGATTGCTATTTTAAGTCGGTGTTTTTTCTCAACCTTGTCCTGGCGCTCTCTGTAGTGTTGATTCTGAGCTTTCTTATGTCAGTTCTCAGCCGAATCAACCTACTTTCGAAACAAATGGAACTCGTTGAAAACGATATTCTCCAAGCAGAATCAGAGCTGGTCAGCTTAAAGGAACGGTTTGAAGAAGATGGGTATATCCCCAGTCTGAAGAGTAAAACTTGAAAAAACACCTGTTCCCCCGGAAATATACCGGATGTTGTTAACGAAAGGAAAAACAAATGGAACTAGCTTCGCTATTCCTAGGATTGATTAATCTTGTCATGCTTTTTGTGGTATTGGCTAAACTGGGCAAAATTTCGCGCCAATTGGAGATTCCAGTTGTGAAAAAAATGACCCCTGAGCTCAAACTCAAACCCGCTAAAAACCGCATTCAAAAATCAGCGATTATCTCTGAAGAGGATGAAGGCAAACAAGGCAATAGAAATCAACGCGGAAACAGTGGCCGAAATAAAGGCGGCCAACGCAATAGGGACAATGATTCCCGCAACAACAATAACGGTCGTCGTCGCCGTTCAAAAAATCGTTACGAAAGTCCAGGTGTCGTTATGTCAAACCACGAAGAGGGGGTTAGTGAAAAAACCGAATCTTCTGATAACGCTAAACCCGCTCAGGCTGTCGAAAACAAAAGAGAATTTTCGACATCTAGAGCACCTGCTGTAGAAAATAAAACTTCTGTAGAGATCCCTAGCCAGAATCCGACGACTTCAAGTCGCCCTGCTTTGGCCCCTCGCGGAGTTGACCGTTCTGTAGAAGCCGCCCCTGCGCCTGTTTCAGCGCCTGCAGTGGAAGCCCCAGCCGGTGAAAACGCTCAAGGTGAAAATCGTAAAATTCGCCACGGTCGTCGTAATCACGTGAAGAAAGCTCCTGTGATCGAAGACTAAAAGTTCTTGTAAATAAAGCCCTTCCGAAAAATATTTTTTTTGGAAGGGCTTTTTTTTATGAAAAAAAATGAGATAATGAAAGCATGCCTAAAACACTTTCATACAAGTACGATGTCAAACCCACTAAGAATTTATTGGAGTTGGTGCTTTATCCTTCAAAAGAAGAAGGCCCTTACGAGACCTTAGAGCAAATTCTTACGGTCATCGAGCGTTTGAACTTGCCCAAACCCATTGACCCGCAAAAAATTCAAGAGATTATGGATCTTGAAGTTCAAGAGGAAAAATACGCACTGCTGAAGGGAGAACCACCTCAAGATGGAGAAGATGCTTATCTCAAGCTCTATCAAGAAATTTCAGATGACCCTGTATTTATCCCAGATCATGAAGGTGAACGAGTTAATTATCGAGAGGCAATTAAGTTTCAATTGATTCATAAAGATGAAAAAATAGCGACTCTAGTTGAGCCCAAGCCAGGTAAAGAAGGCAGAAATATTTTTGACAAACCTCTATCATTTGAACCGGGAAAACCTTTAATTGTCAAAATGGGCGAAGGGGTGAGACAAGAAGGGGCAGACTTCTTTGCCACCATAAGCGGCCGTCCGAAATACAAAGACGGTTTGTTACAGGTTCTTGACGTACTTGAGATCGAAGGCAATGTGAATATGAAAACGGGAAATATCAAGTACCCGGGAATTGTCATTATCAACGGAGATCTTGAAGACACCTTTGAAATTCATTCGGACTCTGATGTAAAGGTGATGGGAACGATGGGCGATGCGCTTATCCATGCCAAAGGAAATGTGACGATTGCTGGTGGAGTGGTAGGGAATGAAAAGGCCAAAATTATCAGTGAAGGGTTTATTGAAGTCAAGTTTGCACAAAATGCAATCTTAGAAGCCAAAGAGGATATACTCTTCACCAAAGAGGCTCGACATTGCCAAATGGCTTCAAATGGCTTTGTTCGCTTTCAAAGTGGAGGGGTTATCGGAGGTGAGATCGTTGCCTTAAATGGTGTAGAAGCACCGAGTATAGGAGCGGAATCTAGTCCTAAAACCTCGATACGAATCGGTTTTGATTATGAACAAGAAAAAATCGCTGATCAAAAAAAATCGTTGTTTTCGGTGGCTGAAAAAATTGAGAGTAAATTCAAACACATTTTGGAAGGCAATACACCTCTTGAAAAAGAATATCCTTTAATTGCAGAAGGGGTGGATGTACTCAAAAAGATTGAAGCGAGAATCCACCAAATTGATATGGAGCTAGAAGACTATCAGCAAAAATTCGCCCAAGAAGTTCGCCCTCTCATCAAAGTGTCTAAAGTGGTTTACGCTAATGTCAAATTTTTAGCACCTCATTGCATGAGTGAGTTTCACGATGAAGTTAAGGGGGCAAAGGTGTGGACGCCCAACATTCAAACGGGTAAATTTTCTCATGGGGGAAGTCAGTGATTCATAAAGTGGAACAGGTTACTGAGCTGAGAGAAAAGCTAGAGTATTTTAGCTTGGCGTCGTCTTTTCAACTTATTCTGGTCGATCAAAATATCATGGTCCGCAAAATGCTAGACTCAGACCTCCCAAGCCCTCCTTATCACTCGCCAATTTTTTGTACGCAACTTCACGAGTTGCTCCCCGCCTTAAAACTTTCTGAAAAAAAGCCGGTTGTTATTTGGGATATGGAGCAGTTGTCTCCCGAAGAAAACATAGATCGTGTCTTACCCGTTATAAAAGAGAAGGGGGGGCATTGTTTTTTGACCAGTCACAACTTAGACAAGGCGAGATTGGTTCCTTTGTTGCAAAAAGGGATCGCGGGATTTTTGCTAAAACCCTACACCGTTGAAGCCGCTTTGCATAAAATCAAAGAAAAATGGACTTGATTTTTAGCTCGCAACAATTTTCTAAGGTTAAAAACTATATTTGGGCCCTATTTAGTTGGAGATAATGTCTTTGATCGTAGCCCTTGACGGCCCTTCAGGCTCGGGAAAAAGTTCGACTGCCAAGGCAGTTGCCGCTGAGATGAACTTGCTGTATTTAAATACGGGAGCAATGTATCGCGGTTTAACGTGGCTTGCTCTGCAGCGAAGCGTCGAAATTGATCAAAGAGATGAGCTTGTTGACTTGGCTCAGAAGACAATCTTTGATTTTGATTCCCAAGGAAATTTGATGGTTGATGGAAGGGTGCTGATTGATGAATTAGTTGGCCCTGAAGTGACCAAGTGGGTATCTCACTATTGTCAAATCCCTTTAGTGCGCGAAGCGTTGACGAATCAGCAGCGCCGTTTAGGAAATTCAAGAGATTCTATTTTAGATGGTCGGGATATTGGAACCGTTGTTTTTCCTGATGCCGACTTAAAGTTTTTTTTGGTGGCAGATTATCGCGTGCGCGCAGAGCGTCGCCACCTCGAATTGCTCGAAAAAGGAATCGAGCAAAGCATTGATGAAATTGAGGCCAACCTGCGCGAGCGGGACCGTCTTGATACCGAAAGGGAAACTGCTCCTTTAATTAAAGCGGCAGATGCCCGAACGATAGATACCACTCAAATGTCGTTTGCTGAACAGGTAAATCTCATTTGCTCTGCGGTCAGAGTGGTAGCTGCAGAACAAAATGAATCTACCCAAACCCCCAATAAACAATTATGACCAAATTTATTTATGGTACCCAAGAAGATTTAGATGAAATGTTGCGCGCTGAGGCCGAACTCGGTGGCGTGAAGTTTGAAGTTTCTGAAGAAGAACTCAAGCCTTATTTTGACACAATGCACGGTTTAGAAATCGGCAAAGTGGTCAAAGGAACAATTCGTCAGATCACTGAACAAGAAGTTCTCATTGACGTGGCTTTCAAATCTGAAGGCGTCGTTGATTTGGCTGAATTTAAAGGTGTCGAGAACCTTGAAGTTGGAGCTGAAGTTGAAGTCTTCATTGAAGCTCTCGAAGACCAAGAAGGTCGTTTAGTTCTTTCTAAACAACGCGCTGATTTCATTCGTGTATGGGAAAAAATTCGCGAAGCTTACGAAAGAGATGAAATCGTTGAAGGAAAATTGGTTCGCCGTATCAAGGGTGGCCTTGTTGTCGATATTTTCGGCATCGAAGCGTTCTTGCCTGGTTCACAAATCGACCTTCGTCAGATCCCTGACCTCAACAATTTGATTGGTCAGTCAATGGACCTCAAAGTCATTAAAGTGAACAAAGCCCGCCGCAACATCGTTGTGAGCCGTCGTATTGTTCTCGAAGCTGAGCGTTCTAAATTACGTGGTGATATTCTTGAAAACCTCGAAAAAGGTCAAGCGCGTAAAGGGATTGTCAAAAACATTACCGACTTTGGTGCCTTCATTGATCTCGGCGGTGTGGATGGTCTTTTGCATATCACTGATATGTCTTACAAACGCATCTCTCACCCTTCAGAGATGGTTAACCTCGGTCAAGAAATCGAAGTTAAAGTTCTCGACTTTAACGAAAACAAAGAGCGCATTTCTTTGGGCTTGAAACAACTTCAAGACCACCCTTGGAAAGACGCTGCGGCTAAATTCCCTGAAGGTTCAACCGTACGTGGTAAACTCGTGTCTATCACAGACTATGGTGCATTTATGGAACTCGAAGATGGCATTGAAGGCTTGATTCACGTTTCTGAAATGTCTTGGACTCAACACGTTAAGCATCCTTCAAAAATCCTCAATGTAGGAGATGAAATTGATGCCATCGTATTGAAAGTGGATGTAGAAAGCGAGAAAATTTCTCTTGGCTTGAAACAGCTTGAACCCGACCCATGGCAAGATATCGAAGAAGAATTGCCTCCTGGTGCTAAA
>JBNKYI010000135.1:0-6704 GCA_050300815.1 Fibrobacterales bacterium | reverse complement strand
GGGATAAGAATTTAACACGCGCTTAGGGTCTAATCCAATTTTGGAAAAACGTTCTTCGAGGCGCTCTGTCACTTCTTTCTTTTTCATCTCTGGGTGATGACAAAGCATCACATCAGCCGCAAAATCTTTGATTTTGCGGGTAGGATTCAAAGCATTCAATGCTCCCTGCGGAATCATTGAAATTTTTTTACCTAAAATATTTTTGCGCAGAGACTCTGAGTCCAAACCAGTGATAGATTCTCCCTCGAGGCGAATATCACCTGAGGTGTGATATAAAGGAGGAAGAAAAAGAGCCATTGCCCCGTTGACCAAGGTCGACTTTCCACAACCAGACTCACCGGCAATTCCCAGAATTTCACCTTCTTTCAGAGCAAAACTCACCCCGTCTACGGCGTGGATAGTATCCCCTAAGTTGGTTTTGTAATGCAGTTTAAGATCTTCGACTTCAAAAATCGGCTTCATAGAATCACTTTCTCAATCTCGGGTTAAATACGCCTTCCATTGCAGTATTAACCACATAAAGCGAAAAGGCAATCAAGGTGATAACAATAGTTGGTGGAATAAAAACCCACCAGTAACCCGAATCCAGCGCTTCGTTATTCTGCGCATCATTCAGCATACGTCCCAAAGAAACCGATGTGTTTCCTTGCGGACCAAGGCCCAACATCGACAACGCCGCTTCTGAAAGAATACCAGAAGTCAATTGTAAGATGAAAGCCATAAAGACATAAGACAAGATATAAGGGAGGATTTGTTTGACGAGAATACTCAGCGTTCCAAATCCGTTTAATTTTGCAAGATTGACATGATCTCTCGCTTTAAGCGAAGCCGCCTGGGCAGAAACCGCGCGAGCAACCCAAGTCCAGCTCGTCACACCGATAATCACTGAGATTAAAGTCAACGAGCGATTTTCAATCGAATTTGAGATCAAAATCAAAACAACCAACTGAGGAATAACTAACATCAGGTTCGTGGTCAAGGTAAAGAAGTTATCGACAATTCCCCCTTTATAGCCTCCATAGATACCTACGAATGTTCCGATTAAAGTTGCAAATACCCCTGCGGTCAATCCCACATAAAGAGAAGACCTCAAACCAAATAATAAGCGAGCAAAAACATCTTGTCCTAAGTTGTTCGTCCCTAACCAATGTTCAGCAGACGGTTCTAAAAAAGGCATGAAATCGGTAGTGAACGGACTTGTGTGAACCAGTACTGGACCGAGTACACCAATCAAAACAATAAGGATAAAGGTTGAAAAGCCAAAAACAAATGAGGGAATTCTAAATAATTTAACAAAGGATTTCATTAGGCTCCT
This sequence comes from Fibrobacterales bacterium, assembly GCA_050300815.1. Lineage (GTDB taxonomy): Bacteria > Fibrobacterota > Fibrobacteria > Fibrobacterales > CAWVXU01 > JBNKYI01. The sequence continues at coordinate 5,389 of JBNKYI010000135.1, read as the reverse complement.
CCCTTCTGACCCGCGCGAATACGGGGATCTAAGAACCCGAGTAGCACGTCAACAGAAAAGTTGAGCAACAGTACAGTAACGGTAATTAACAAGGCTATTCCTTGAATGAGTGGATAATCATTTTTCTGAATCGCTTTGAGCATTAAATTTCCCAAGCCAGGATAAGAAAAGATCAACTCTGTAATCAGCGACCCACCAATCATTACCCCAATAGCCAAAGCAAGTCCAGTCAACTGAGGAAGCATTGCGTTTCTGAATACGTACATCAAAATTTTCCACTCTTTAATCCCCAAGGTTTTCGCGTAGCGAACGTAATCGGTTCCGAGTTCGTAAATTGACATCGAACGCATCCCAATCGCCTGCCCACCCACAATGATCAAAAAGATGCTCAAGAAAGGAAGCACAAAATGGTGTGCGACATCTAAGGCAAAGTCAAAACTCCAGTTAGGAGTTAGGTAAGGTGAATACGCTCCTAAAGAATCGATGAAACCTAACTCAGTGTAAAAGAGATAAACCAAGATCAAGCCGAAGCAGAAAAAGGGAACCGAACTGACGAAGAGAGCGACCGGATAAAAACCCTTATCGAAGAAACCTCTTTTATACGCCGCCAAAGCACCCAAAACGTTTCCAATGATCCAACCAAAAACAATAGAAGGCAAAACCAACAGCAATGTCCAAGGCAAAGCTTCTGATATAATTTGCCAGACGCCTTTGGGATAGTTAATTGCAGAAAGTCCTAAATTCCCCGTTAAGGTATTTTTGAGATACACGAAATACTGTTGCATCATCGGTATGTCAAGATTAAAAGCATGGCGGTACTCCGCTTGCATCGCAGCAACTTGGTCTGCGCTCATGCCCGAGGTGTTGATCCCAGCAAGGATGATATCGACTGGATCTACTGGCCCCAAACGGGGCAGTAGAAAGTTAAGGGTAATCGCCACAAATAATGTGACGGCATACCAAACAAATCGATTTAAAAAATATTTAGTCGAAGCGCTCATTGAACCTCTATATGTTACTGAACGGGTTTAATTCCCCAAAGACCTTTAACACCCGCACCTACCATCAAACCTTGAGGTGAAGCGTAGGGGTTTTCTTCTGTGGGGTAGTTGGTCCAGTGACGAGTACTGAACTGATAAAAAGACGTCGGGCGATACATCAACGTCAAGACAGGAACTTCTTGCATGAACTTGATGTTGAGTTCACGATAAGCAGCCACGATTTCTTCTTGGTTCGTAAGAGTAGGCAGTTTCTTAAGAAGAGCATCGACTTCTGGATTCTTATAGCGACCGAAGTTTTGATACATGGTTTCACCTACAGGACGAAGATCATTTGACGACATCACCTGGTCAAAGCGTTTCCAAGGAGTTGAAGGGAAGAGGTCAGCCGTTTGAGTTTTCATGACCAAATCAAAGGTTCCTTGTTTAACATCGGTGTCCCACACCCCATAGTCTACGAATTTTTCACGAGCATCAATACCCACTGCCTTAAGGCCTTCGATCACGATTTTGATTGTGTTTTCCCAGTCGGTCCAACCTTGGGGACATTCAAGATCAATCGAACGCATAACAACACCGCTTTTGTCGAGCAATTTTCCTTCTGCATTCCAAGAATATCCCGCTTCTTTAAGAAGAGACTTTGCCTTTTCAATGTCGTAGGTATAACCGTATTTAGCCGCATCTTCTTCTGAGAAATACTGAGCTTCTGTACCTACAGGAAGAATAAAACCTGGCTTCACATCAGGAGTGTAGTTTGATACAGCCAGCGTCTTGATTTTGCCAAAGTTCACCAAGTGAGCCAACGCGCGGCGGAATTTCACATTAATGAAAGGTTCTTTGGTTAAACCCATAAAAAGGGTGGGAATAGAGCCGGGTTGATGGTAAGGCTCTTTAAGAGACCAAGCGCGAATTTTGTCTTTCGTTTTATCCCAAATGCGAGGCATAAAGATTGAAGAAATATCGAGATGCCCCTTAACCATTGCAGAGTTAAAGTGATTGTTTCCATTATAGAGAGAGTGAACGATGTATTTAGGCCCGGGAAGTTTTCCTTCATAAAGCACTTTACCCCAGTAATCGTCTCTGCGTTTGAGAGCGATTTTTTGGTTTGAATACATCTCTAAGTTATAAGGACCTGAAACCACTGGATCTGAGTCGTTTTTAAACTTCAGCATTTCAGTCAACTGATCTTTAGAATCTGCACGCAATTTAGAGAACACAGATTTGGGCAAAATGCTCGATTCTGAGATCATATCAAGAACAACGAGAGGATTTTTATTTGACTTCTTAAAGACAAAAACCACTTGGCTATCTCCCACCGCTTCAACTTTCTCAAGAAAGTTCCAATCTGAATGGCGAGGAGTATTAAAATCTTTATGAAGTTGGAATGTATATAGCACATCTTCTGCTGTCACTTTTTCGCCATTGCTCCAAAGCGCTCGATTGTCGAGAGTCACAGTAATGCCCTCGTCTTTGACTTCATAAGAGGTTGCGAGCATGGGCTCGAGCTTACCTGTATTTTGATCGTAAGCCAGCAAAGATTCATACATCAGCTTAATGTTAGCATCGATGGGGAAGTTGGGATCTGAAGCAAGAGGATTGAAGGTTGAAGGAGCGGCCCAGTCCCACCCGCCCATATAAAGAGTTTCTGAACGGGGAAACTCACCGCCAGTCGTCTCTTCTGTTCCCTCCGCTTTTTTTTCTCCCTTACAGCCAACTAAAAAAGCAGCAGCTGCAGTAAATAGCAACGCTTTTGTGAAAATTGATTTTTTCATAGATAATCCGTCTCGCTTGTGATATTTATGAGTTTTTGGGTCTCGAGAGGCGGAACCCCAAAATGAGGTTCTCCAAAGTCCCCATAAATATAACGCAAAACCCGTAAAATCGAACTGTTTGTTGACCAATTTTTGGCCAAAACTTCAACCTGTGGCAAGCTTTCACTAATTTTGTCACAGTCTGATTCACATTGACAAATGAGATCCCCCTGGCCTACTTCGACAATCACTGGTTAGAACAACTTAAAGCAAATGCTCCCATTGAGTCTATCATTGCGGAATACCTCCCTCTCAAGCCCAGAGGCGGGCGTTTTGTTGGGCTTTGTCCTTTTCATCAAGACAGCAGCCCTTCGCTCTACATCACGCCCCACTTGGGCATTTACAAGTGTTTCGCCTGCGGGGCCGGAGGAGATGTACTCAAATTTTTGTGCGAGTTTGAAAAAATTGAGTTCAATGATGCCGTTAAGATTCTCGCTGAAAAAACGGGAACTCCCCTTCCTAAATCATCACATGACAAAGAGAAGTCTTCTCAGCAAAGAGATGCCAGAGATACCTTTTTTGATGCTCACGAAAAAGCAGAACTCTTCTATCGCGAACACTTGTGGAAGAGTGAGGAAGCGTTACAGTACTTTCGCGACCGGGGATTAAGCGACGAAACCCTCAAAACCTTTGGTTTAGGTTACGCTCCCGAAGGGTGGTCAAATTTAGTAGAGCATCTCCTTCCCAAAGGTTATTCCAAACCCGACTTAATTCAAGCGGGCCTCTTAGGTGAAAACGATAAGGGTCGAACTTACGATCGCTTTCGTCATCGCTATATTTTCCCTATTCGCAACTCAATGGGAAAAACAGTGGGATTTGGAGGTCGTGCCATTGACCCCGATGAAAAAGCGAAATATCTCAACTCTCCCGAATCCCCTCTTTATCAAAAAAGTCAAATTCTCTACGGCTTTGATCGCGCCCGCAGAGCCGCCGCAGAGCGTCGAGAATTAATTATTGTCGAAGGTTATTTTGATGTGATTCAACTGCATCAAGCGGGGATCACACACACAGTCGCCGTCTCAGGAACAGCTCTAACCAAAGAGCATGCTGAGCTGATTCACCGCTATGTCGATCGCGTGTACTTGTTCTTCGACGGAGATGCCGCCGGCGAAAAAGCAATCGAACGCAGTCTCGCTCACCTGCTTCCCTACCCCATTGAAATCAAAACTTATCTATTTCCCGCCGGTGAAGACCCCGACAGCATCGCCTTGCATAAGGGTGCTGCCGGAATAGAAAAGTTGCTGAACGAATCGATGAATTGGGTCGACTTTCGCCTGCGCTCACTCAATGAACAATCCTCTCCTGACACTAAAGCTCGCATCGCCGAATTATTGAAAAAAGATTTAGAACTCATTGTCGATCCCATTCGGCGTGAAACTTGGACCCAAGAAATTGCGCAAAAGCTCAATCTCACACTCCAACATTTTACAACAAAATCTTCATTTTCTAGGCGTCCTTCTTTTCCGCTCAATTCAACCCCTAAAGAACTTAAGGGCCCCGAAGCCAGACTCGCCTCTCTTTTGATCCATCACCCTAAAATTTTGACTTTTGCCCATCAACATTTCGATCTCAATCTCATCAAAAATGCCACACTCGCTGGTTTAATCGACCAAGCTTTCGAGTTTTTAGAACGTCAAGGAGAGTTTGAACTCAAAGCCTTTTATAACAGTCAAAACGCCTACTGGCAAAATTGGATCGAATCTCAAGTCGATGAAGTTTTTGGCGCCGAAGAAGATTTAATTCGGGAATATATGCAAAGCGTCTGTCGTTTTGAACTGAATCGCCTCGAAGAATTTTGGACGCGATGCAAAAATATTTCGCATACTGACAAAGGGTTTCAACTTTGGCAACAACTCAAGCCCTATGTTAGCCAGATGAGACAAATCAAAGAAAAACTCTTCGCCGCCGACGGGAGAGAAGCCCAAGCTTATACTCAATACCTGCAAATTGCCCATGAAATAAGGGACCTGCTATTGCAAGTCCCTTAAAAACGCTTTACTTCTTTGATCCCGGAGGAGGAGAACCTCCATAGCGGTCTCCTGAAATTTCAGTCACTAGAGGATAATCTCTGCCGAGAATATTCTTTGTATCATAAAACTTGACCGTTGTAATCACATTCCCTTGGCGGTCAACATACTCCCAAACTTTGTTGTCATCAAAGTCTCGATTCGGTGGCCCCCAAAGCAACCGCACCATTTCTTGAGTCATTCCCTCTTCAATATAACCCTGCATAAATGTTTTCTTTATGCTTTTAGGGATACCATATCCCTCTTGAGTAATGTGAAATTCTCGTTCAAAAGGCTCTACACCGCGTTCAATCAAAACGGGGTTATACGCCTTGCTCGCGCACCCCCACAGTGCGAACACCACGATGATCAGACCCAAACGACCGATATTTAACGCCATGAATACTCCGTAATTACTAGTTTTTGCAAATCAACCAAAATATATATCAAGGGGAAGTTTTGCGTTCGTTTTTTTTGATTGTCGCCCTATTCTTAGGAATCGCTTCGAGTCGCGTTCCTGATTCTCATCCTCAGATACAAGTGCCCTTTGGGCATCTACTCAACCAATCCATCT
>JBNKYI010000134.1:0-6762 GCA_050300815.1 Fibrobacterales bacterium | reverse complement strand
ATTCTCACCCCCGATGGACGCACCACTCTTAAGGGAACGGGTTCTTTTGTATCGAGTACGGATGTGCGCCAGAGCTCTTTAGAGCGCGAGACTCTTCTCGATCAACAAGCCAATGCCAACCTCACCTTTCGCAAACAGTTTCGCAATCAGGGCGTACTTTCGGTTCAAGCGCAACAAGAGCAAAATTTAAGTTACTATACCACCGATGAATTTACCCATCCCACTCGACAAATTACCCGTCAATTGCCCGATGTGCAATATCGAATTTCTGGCCCATTGGTCGAATTTAAGGCCAATCCTCTCGATACATCCTCAGAGCCCTCTTGGTATCATAACTTTCAATATTCTTTAAACTTGCAAGGAAATTCCTATCAGCGAGTTTACGAGGATTCCCTCAATAACCGCAACGAAGACACCACATGGTTAGGAGGGAAAGAAGACCTTTCTCTCAGCTATAGTGGCAATTTGGGGGATTACATCACGTTGACGCCGCGATTGAGTCAGACCGGAAATTGGACCGCAAAAAAACGCATTCATCCAAGCACCGACTCGGCTTATGCCGTGTGGGACTTCGATCCCTCTGATAATAACTACGGAACCTACTGGCAGCGCTATAACCTGAGCTTGAGCGCAGGGACCAAGCTCTACGGAATTTGGTTGCCGGAATGGGATCGGTTTACGGGAATCATGCACACGGTAAGCCCTACATTATCTTATACTTACAGCCCTGAATTTGATTCTATTCCCGAAGTAGATCGCCACCCTCTTTTGCATGGCAGTACCTATCAGATGAAGCAAAAGACCGTGGGCTATCGTCTGGTGAACGATTGGGATCTAAAATATGTTAAAGAACGTCGCACCGCCACTGTGGGAGATTCGCTTGGCAAACAGCAAGAGGTTTATGGCTACTTGCGAGTTCTTTCAATTGAGAGTTCAACAGGGTACAATTTCGAAGCTCCTGATTCGGCCAAGTGGTCTGATATCAACAGCTCAGTTTCTATTCAACCTTGGGAGGATTACCGTTTTTCATTTAACACGATTCATAGTTTTTACGATAAATTTCGATCGTCTCTCGCCGAACGTTCTAAAGAGCGCCTTCCACTCTTGATGTCGTATAATTTTTCTCTCAACCGCTCTCTGCGCGTCGGAGGAAAATTTAGCTCAGGACAACTTCTAACCGGAAGCGATCGTCCACTAATGACGCCTTGGTCGGCCAACCTCTCTTATAATTATCGCTATTCAGCAACTCAAATAGCTAAAAACGTTTTTCGCAAAGACATTTCTCACTCGGCAAATGCCTCGCTTGTTCTTCAGCCCACCGAAAAGTGGAAAATGAGTTATGGCACTCATTATGATTTTCGAAATGGCAAATTCGCCGAGCACCATTTTCAGTTTTCTCGCATCATCGGTTGTTGGGAAATGAACTTTGATTGGTATCCCGTCGGCCCCACCGAGGGTTGGAGTTTTGTTATCCGAATTATTGATCTCCCCGACATCCAATTCAATACCGCTGACCAAAAATTTCGCCGATAGCCTCAGATGCTGATAAATAGACAAGTACTGACAAATAGAGAGAGGTGGATTACCTTTCAGTAGCCTCAAAAGGAATATTTATGAAGATTATTTTGCCCGTTGCCGGAAAAGGCACTCGTCTGCGCCCCCACACCCATTTCGTCCCCAAAGCTTTACTCCCCGTTGGTACTAGCAATATCTTAGGCTGTATTGTCGATGACCTTTTGCATTTGCAACCTCAAGAGTTTCTATTTGTTACCGGCTATTTGGCTGAAACAGTAGAAGAATATATTTGCTCTCGAAATGACCTGCCCTCTTATCAATTTGTTCGCCAAGATAATCCACAGGGTTTAGGTGAGGCCATTCACCTCTGTTCACCTTATCTCGAAGACGAAGAACCCGTCTTAATTGTTTTAGGTGACACGCTCTTTGAAGCCGATTTACAAAAGGCCTGTGCATCAGAAAATGCGGTTCTTTTCACTCGTCAAGTCGCTGACCCTTCTCGCTTTGGAGTCGCGTTAGTTGATGAAAATCAAAAGATTACCCGCTTAGTCGAAAAACCTCAAACTTTTGTTTCTGACTTGGCTCTAACCGGGCTTTATTATTTTCCTAAAGCCAAAGCTCTTAAAGAGGCCCTAGCTCATATTGTCAACAACGAAATTCGCACTCGAGGTGAATTTCAATTAACCGATGCTCTCGCGTTGATGCTTGAAAAAGGGGTTATTTTTACCTCTGCTCCTCTCGGAGAGTGGCTTGACTGCGGTAAAAAAGAGACCCTTTTAGAAACCAATGAAAAACTTTTGTCTAAGCTGAAAGATGCAAATCCTTCGACGGGCCAAGTGGGAGTGAAAATAATTCCTCCTGTCTTTATTGATCGCGATGTCGAGCTAAAAAATTGTGAAATTGGCCCTTTTGTTTCTGTTTATCAAGGAGCTAAAATTGAGAACTCCAAGATTTCTCGCTCACTCATTGGTAAAGAATGTCTTATTAAAAGTTCTGAGTTGAATCAAAGTGTTCTTTCAGCCCGAGCCCCACTCAAGGGGGCCAAAGGCATCTATAGTTTGGGTCAAGACGCTGAAGTCGAAGCCGATGATTGAAATGCAAAAGCAACTTTTGATTCTCGCCAGTGCCTCGCCTCGACGTGCAGAAATCTTAACCCAAATGGGAATTGACTTTTCCATTTATCCCTCTCGTGTTGAAGAACATGTGGATGAGTCGTGGGATTCTCAAAAAGCCGTCATCGAATTGGCCAAACAAAAAGCCTTGTCGGTCTCTCTCGAATTTTTGGACCAGCCGATACTCGGGGCCGACACTGTTGTCACCCTAGACAGAAAAATTTTGGGCAAGCCCAGAGATCGAATGGAAGCTCGACGCTGGTTGACTCAAATGTCTGGCCGATTTCACGAAGTATTTACAGGTGTGTCATTATTTCAAAATGGCAAAGAGCTGGGTTCGGATTTTCAATGTACGAAGGTATATTTTAACTCGCTTTTAGAGCGAGATATTGACTACTATTTAGAATCTGACGAGTATTTAGACAAAGCGGGTGCCTATGGGATTCAAGGCAAGGCTTGTCGATTTATTCGCGAAATTAATGGCTGTTACTACAATGTCGTGGGGTTGCCCATTCACGCCACCTTACGCCTACTTGATTTATTGGATAGATAATGAATAAAGAATCAGCGGCTTCTCCCTCTGCCCTCGAATTGGGAAAATGGATCAAAGACACCCGTACGAGTCTAGGACTGAGCCTCTCTGAACTTGCCGATCGACTGAAGTTGCCCGAACAAGCCCTTGAAGCTCTTGAAGGCGAAAACTTCGACGCTTTGCCCGGTGCAACTTATACCAGAGCTTATCTCAAAAGTATTGCTGAAGAGCTTTCTATGGACAAAGAAGAAATGCTCAGACGCTATTATTTTTTGACCCGACAAAATCCCGATCGCGATCGGGTTCCCACGTTGAGTTTTGACACATCGGGGAGTTCTCTCGAAGAAAAAAGAAAACCCGCCTACGGCAAAATGATCATTGCAACTCTCGTGCTACTCGTATTGGTCATGATCGGTAAGTTTGCCTTAGGAAACACAGAAGATCAGCCTCTTTCTACCGCAACGTCTTCTGTCGACGAATATTCACCAGTCACCTATTCCTCACTCTCAGATTCTCTAAATAATGATTCGTTGACTCAAGAGATAGACCCCGCCAAAGACAGTTTAATGCTCGACTCGATAGACCAGATCGTCGAAACAGATAGCTCTTTAAAAGAACTGGTTGAGCCTCAGGTTATTCCAGATTCTGTCGAAATTAAAGAAAAACCAAAGGTCGTTGATCAAGGCACCAAAATATCGATTAAGGTGGAAAAAGACTCCACTTGGTTTCTTATCAAAAGCAAAAGTGCTCCCGATGACGCCCGTTGGCTGCGCGAATGGCAAAAACCAATTACCATTTATCGCAAAGACACTGTTTATATCGAATTTGGAACCATTCGTCTCGTCGAAGTAAAAATTAACGATCGATTGATCACTCCTCGCCGCAATCTTTTTAGCGTTTTTAACGGTCAGATGCTTAAGGAGTAAACGTGTCTTGGGCTATTTCTTTTTTCTTTGCACTCTTGCTGGTTGCCCTTATTCTATTGGCAATCACCACCTTGATGGTCAATGATTTTGAAAGAAAAGCAGATGCCTTTACCGAGGCGCTGCTCAAACGCTACGATTTACAAAAACTTCGCAATGCTTATTTGCAACAGCTTGAAGAACGCGAAGAATAAGAAAGATAGGAATAGATGAGATCTGCCCTCATTGAGCGTCAAACTGGAGAAACTCAAATTCGCGTGTCCCTCAACTTAGATTCCTCTCAACGCGGAATCATTCAAACGGGTTCAGGTTTTTTGGATCACATGCTCGATCTCTTTCAAGTTCACGGAGGTTTTGAGCTTAATGTCGATTGCCAAGGCGATGTGTGGATTGACATGCACCACTCTGCCGAAGATATTGCCATTTGCATGGGTCAAGCTCTATCCCAATGCCTGCGCGATAAAAAGGGAATCGAGCGCTATGGTTTTTACCTTTTGCCCATGGATGAGGCTCTCGTTCGAGTGGCTCTCGATTTTTCTGGTCGCTTTTACCTCGAATATCATGTTCCTTTGCAAACAGAACGCGTAGGCAATCTCGACATTCAGCTCTTTAAACACTTCTTTTACAGCTTAGCCGAACAAGCCAAAATGAATTTGCACATAGACCTCTTGCGTGGTGAAAACACCCACCATTGCATCGAAGGTGTTTTTAAAGCTTTTGCCCGAGCTTGCTCAATGGCAGTGGGTCCGGGGCGCAATCAAGGCATTCCCAGCTCAAAAGGTCTTATTGAAGGGTAATTTCGCTTCAACTTCCCCAAACTGGCCAGTTTGGAAGTTTTATTAACTCACCGCGAACTACTTTCCACAACAGTTTTTAAACTTTTTGCCACTGCCACAAGGGCAGGGGGCGTTACGCCCTATTTTGATCTCGCTTCTACGTTGAGTTTCGCCCCTAAAACTGCCGTCTTCTCTAAAATTGTTCGCGTACTTTTGCCCTTCTTCGCGAAACCCATCTACCCACTCAACAGCAGGAGGATAAAGCCCACTTTGGCTTAAAAAGTTCACGAAGTCTTCTATTAGTAGGGGAATTTCTTTACGCGTTTCTAGGGGTAAGTTTAAAGGAGCAATTTTCTCTCGGTAAGTGGCTTGAATTAAGCCTCGCGTCACATTGTTAGGAAAGTGCGGATTAAATTCGGCCATTGCAGCCAGTAAGTGTTGCAAAATGGGTTCTGCGTGTTCTTTTAGTGAATCTTTTAGAAAAAAGGCATATTCAGACTCTAAAAAACTGACGGGCCAATCACGGTATTGAAATATCATTCACTCACTCCATCGGGGGGATATCAGATTGCGACAAAAACTGCAGATCCTCAAGTTGGACAGAGGTTTTTTGCGCCAAACGATCTGCTTGTTTACGCACCATGGCTTCAAAAAAGTTTCTAACATAGCGCCCATTTCCAAAGGTGCGGTTTCTCTGGCTCCAAACCCACTGAAATCTCTCTCGAATTAAACGCTCAGCAGAATCGTTGCATTTCATCTGAAACTTCTTTAATAGCGATGAAAAAATATCGAATAATTCATCAGAATTGTAATCTTCAAATTCAATGTGATGCACAAAACGGCTGCGTAGACCGGGGTTACTGTCTAAAAACTTAGACATTTCTTTAGGATAACCCGCAACAATCACTGCCAAATCTTTGCGGTGATTTTCCATTCGGCTCAAAAGAGCGTTAATGGCTTCTTGTCCATAATCGCCTTGGCCGCCTTCGACCCAAAGGGTATAAGCCTCATCAATAAACAAAACCCCTCCCAAAGCGCTTTGCACCAAATCCTCTACTTTTTGAGTGGTCTGCCCCATATAACCCGAAACGAGCCCCGCGCGGTCGGTCTCAATAAGATGACCTGAACTCAAAAGCCCCATGGATTTCAAAATTCCGGCATAGAGCCTAGCGACCGTTGTTTTGCCTGTGCCCGGACTTCCCGTATAAACGCAGTGCAATCCCACGTGTATCAGAGGGAGACCTTGGGCTTCTCTGAGTTGCTGAATTTTTAAGGTATTGTGGAGAGATTGGATTTGGGCTTTTACTTTGGCCAGGCCAATAAGCCCTTGCAATTCAGTCAAACAGTCTTTGCCCTCAGTGGGATCGACGGCCAAGGGAATCGCCGAATGAGATTTAGAAGGAATAGAGTCGAGAGAAGATGAAGCCGATTTTGCAGGATCTTTCACAAGAGGAGTATCGCCAGAAGGAGAATAAGGGATAGAGTGAACTGGCCCCCTCTCTTCTTTTAGAATCGGTCGTTGTAGATTCCTTTTCTTCTCTAAATCTTTTTCGGTCACAGGGGGCGCTGAGGATTTAGGGCTTTTGATCAGTTTTTTATAGTCTTTCCAAAAGCCTTTAATGGCATTTTGCTCTTTAGGAGTCACCTCTCGGTCGAGTTTCATCATGATTGTAAAAAAACGGTAAATCGTGTTGACCACCAAGGCAACCGACTCGTGGTATTCATCGCTAAAAAGAAACTGTTCGCAGTAGCGGGGAAATCGAAATTCATTTTCGCCATTGATCCACTCGAGATGTTGGCGATAAATTCGCATTTGACTGTCAATCTCAACTGAGGCAGCCTTCGCATTTTCTGCCCTTGTCTCAAAAAAAGAATTCGGCCAATTTTCACCTTGTACCAATAAA
>JBNKYI010000133.1:0-6743 GCA_050300815.1 Fibrobacterales bacterium | reverse complement strand
AGTCTGGGGTGCCAAAGTCGGGTTCGCCGGCGCCGAGGCCGATGACATCTTTGCCTTCTGCTTTAAGGGCTTTTGCTTTGGTGTCAATAGCGACAGTCATCGATGGAGAAATACGACTCATACGAGAGGCGAGAGATTTCATAGGGTAACTCCAGTCAAAAATTTTCGACCAAATTTAACAAAAAGACAAAATTTGCACTCAAAATTGCAATTTGATTTTCAAAATGCGAGAAATCAAAGATTTAGGTTTCTTGACGGCGATACTTGGCCCATCGAGTGGAATCGATCAGTCCTAAAAGAATGGGCAAAATAAAATGAGAAGCCACTAAACTGGTCGTTAATGCCAGCAGAGCCAAGTTGCCCAAAGACTGTAATGTAGGGTGATCTGAGAAACTCAATCCGATAAATCCCAGAGAAGAAGTGAGGGTGGCGAGCAGAACGGCTGATCCGGTGCGCTTAAAAACAAAACCGACAGATCCCATTCCCTCTTCGCGGTAGCGATTCACCAAATGCAGTGAGCCGTCGACAGAGTAGCCAAGCAGAAAGGGAATGAGAAAGAGGTTGAACGGATTGAGGGGACTGTGAACAATTCCCATCAACCATAGCCCCAAGGGAATCGAGGCGGCGACGGGAATCAAAGAAAGCAAAACGTATTGCCAAGATCCCATATCTAAGGCGATGAGCAGAAAGACCACCAAGAGGGTGATGGTGAATATGCGGTTCATATTGGGCAGGGTGCGGTTTAAATAGTCGGCCATCAAGACAGAAACCCCAGTAGGGTAATAGGTTTTTCCATCGACTTTGAGAGGGCGCGCAAGTTTGGCGATATCCTGGGCTTCTTTGACATCCCAAGAGTTGCCGAGTTGGGGAAAAGCCACGACCAACCCCGGAATGTTTTGGCGTGTGGTTTTAAAGATGCGTCTGAGGGATTCGGGCAGGCTTTGTTCGTCGATTTTTTGAGGTTGATAGTTGAGAAAATGCTGAATTCCCTCTTTGAGATCTGAGGGGATCTGTTCGGGATTGAATTGTTTAATCAGGGCTTTGAGCTCTTCAATGACGTGGATTTTAGCTTTTTGGTTTTGAGGAACGAGGCTGGATCCTGTCATCGAAAAGCTGAGAGAGAGTTCGGGGGTTTCTCGGTCGTTTTGCCGTAGAGCTCGCAAAACTTTTTGGGCTTTGAGAGAATCTTCGGTTTGATAAAAGAGGGGTTGGGGGCGAAATTGTTGATAGGCGATGAGCAGAGAATCTCCGCGATTGGGGCTGAGATCGAGGTCGGTGAGGTGGCTTTTAAAAGTCGGCGCACTGGGGGCCATAAAGCCGATGAGCAATATCAAAGGCAATCCGAGATACTTCCAAAACTTGACGGGGCGAGGGGTGAATTGAATGTGATTTTTAATTCGCTTTCCCCAAACGGGAAAGCTGCGGTGTCTTTGAAAAATCAAAAGTAAAGCGGGAAAGACCAATAGAGTGTTGATCCAAATGAAAATTAACCCCACTCCCGCGACTAGGCCGAAATCTTGAAAGCCTTTGAAGGGAAAGAAGCCCAAGCAAAAGAAAGCAATGGCTGAAGAAAGATTGGCGGTTGTGATCGCCGGCCCGGTCTCGAGAATAATATTTTCAAAGCTCAGAGCGGGTCCTAGCCCCTTGCGGCGCTCTTCGCTATAGCGCGAAAGCAAGTGGATGATCGAGTCACTTCCTACGCCGACGAGTAAAAAGCTGAGCGTCAGGCATAAGAGGTTGGTATATCCCAAATGCCAGCCCATAAATCCCGCAGACCAGATTAAGCCCAAGCTTAGCGGAATGACGGCAATCAGTGGAATGAGAGGTTGTTTGATAAAGTAAATCAACAAGAAAAAGAGCACCAAGCAAGCGCTGAGAATTGCAGATTGACGGGTTTCGCGGGCGAGCAGAGTTTGTTGCTCGATATTTTTGATTAATGTTCCTGTGAAATGCAATTGAGTGCCTTGAGGAGCGATTTGTTGGGCGAGTTCTTTAATCTTATCAATAAAGGGCGAACTTTTTCTGAGGTCGGTACCCTCGTTTTTGGGGTAGATTCTGATGATCTGTGTCTTTCCGGGCATCTGGGGTTTAGAAAAAAAGAGTCGTCCGTATTTTTCGGAGAGTTGATCAAGGTTGTTTTCTGCGGGGGATTCTTCTTGGGGAGTTAGAAATTCAATAAAAGGATTGGCCTTGAGATTTTCTCGGTGAATTCGCTCTCTTAGGGCTTCTCTAAAGAGATGCAAATCTTCTACAGAGGCATACAACCACTTATTTTCTTGCAGATAGCTCACGTCTTGGTAGTTTTCGATGAGAAACAAATCAGGCAGGTCAAGAACTCTCTGACTCAGACTGTCTACAAATTTTTTGAGTTTTTGAGGATTTTCATTTTCGGCAACGACGACCAAATCGTTTAGACTGCCGTAACCTTGTTGAAAGCGCTCCATTTCTTGTCGCGCAGTGGATTCGGTGTTAAAAAGTTGCAACAAACTGGTGCCCTGAGTCAATTTATTGATGCCAGCGCCTAAAAAAAGAGTGACAATGAGCGCTCCGCCGAGAACCAAACGGGGATGGTGCAAAAGTTTGAGAAATAATTTTGAGAACAAAAAGCTCATGGATCTCCCCAGTATTACGGGATAAAAAAGTTAACTTAAAATCCGATGCACGAAAAAATATCAAAGATTTTTGCCTTTGCCGTTTTCTTACTGACTTTACCCCTGTTTGCTGAAGAAAACTCAACGCTACCTAAAGACTCAATCGAACTGTTGGCTCAGAAAAATGATTCTAAGCTCAGTCACTATATCGCATTGCCTCTAAAATACACAGTGCAGCCGGTCATCGGTGCTCTTCTTTATCCCACTGTTCCTGTGGTTAATTATGTCTTTGAAGAAAAGGTGATCGATCGAACCATAGATCTATTTTCTTTAGATTCTAAGGGGAATTTCTTGGTGTTTCCCACGACGAATGTCTTGTTGCAACAGTCGTCATTTTTTGGTCTTTTTCTTTTATATCGCGATGCATTTGGCTTAGAGGGAAGCCGCTGGGTCGTCAATTATAAACACATGCTTAATCTCGACTGGGTTTTAAAAACAGATTACGGAATTTCGGACTATCTGGGCACCCCTCTTTATGGAAAATTTGGATATCGACACAGTCAGGTGAAGCTTTTGTCAAATTATTCCCCGATTGTTCATCCCTATGAGCGTCATCAAAGAGATGTTGTGGAATATTATCGCTCAGATTCTTCTTATTCCCTTTACCATCGACTTACGTATCCTTTGAATACTCAACAAAGTTTGGGTGTTGAGTTCAAATGGAATCAATATCTTTTCGATGAAGTGAATGAAAATGTCCAGCTCGATCTTACCGATCCCGTTGTGCGAGATCTATACGACCGCAAACTTTATGAAAATTATCGCCAACTTTCTTATTCGATACAGTGGTCTAGAGACAGCCGCGAGTCTCACTTCGCGTCGACCTTTGGGTCTTTGCACAACATTAAATTAGAGTATTCAGATGTGCAAAATAGCGAGGGTTTCTTTTCGATTTCGGGTTTTTCAAATACCTATTGGCTGTTGGGAAATAAACGCTTTCAATTCAGTCGTGAAGAAGACCGACAGGCAAAGCGCGAACTGCGCAAATTTAGTTTTCAAAAAGCGATTGATTTTCTCAGACCCGAGCAACTCTCTGAATTTCTTTCTGAGCGCAAAGTGATCGTCAGTTATTTTACTTTTAGACAAGTCTTTGCAGCCGGGCGGGATAAGGTTCCGTTAAGCGGTTTGAATTATTTGGGCTGGAGCACCCCTTTGCGAGGTTATTCAAGTAATCGAATTGCCTCTGAAGGGTATGCCAGCTGGAGCTTAGAATACCGTTGGCCAGTGATTGACAAACTCGACGGTTTAGTTTTTAATGAGTATGCTCTGCCCTTTAAAAATCCCAATCGAATCTTTGCAGATCAGATTCGCAATTCTTGGGGATTTGGCTTGCGAATTCGCAAACCGAACTTTTTCTTTTTACGCCTGCAAGCGGGCTTTCACGGATTAAATGGATATGCCTTGACTGCGAGTATTAGCCCGACTTATCCATGAAATCAAAAGACGAAATTTATAGTGTTGTGATCGCAGACTCTTTTGTTGTCTCAGGAAAATCTAATGACTAGAGGAATAAGAATGCCGGCAGCAGCCCGTCGAAAAATTGAAATAGATGGGCGAGAATTTTGTTTTAACGTCCCTGCACCAACTAAGTTAGAATGGGAAAGTTATTGGGATAATCTAGAAGGCGAAGACCGTTTTTTTCCCTATTGGTTAGAGACTTGGAATTCGGCTTTTGTCATGTACTTCTTTTTAGAAAAAGAAAATTTTGAGATTTTAAAGGGAGAAGTGTTGGAAGTCGCCGGGGGATGTGGAGTTTTTTCTCAGTTAATCGAAGAAAAACTGCAGCATCGCTATTGCTTTTCAGATTTGGTTCCCGAAGCGGTTATTTTTGCTCGCCGCCAAATAAAAAATCCGTTGTGGCAAGGGGTTGCTCTTGATGTGACCCGAAGTTCGATTTGTAAAAAATGGCCCGTTATTTTGGCCTCTGACTGTTTATATCATCCCGAGATGTCAAAACTTTTTTGCACATTTTTTCAGCAACACCTTTTGCCCGGTGGAAGGGTGATTTTGTCAGACCCTAATCGACACGGTGTTGAAGCCTCTAAGAACTTGCGGGCCAACTGGCTTGGTGAAATTAAGTTGCATGAAGAAAAATATGTGATTGACGGGCACTCTCGTCTTTATCAAATATTTGAGATGACCCTGTGAAAAATTCATTCTTCGCTCGGCTTGGTTGTTGAAAATTTCCTATCGATAAAGCAATTTTAAGCCGTGCCCTTAAAAAAAAACGAATCTCTATTGATCCCTTGCTATAATGGCAATCAAAGTGCGCGAGTATTTTTAACTGACATCGCGAGGTTGTTTGCGGCAGAGGATGTTGTGCTAGTGAATGATGGATCTAACGAAGAGTTTTCTCAATTTTTAGAGAGTCTTCCTTTAAGGGTCATTAGCCACAGCACTAATCGCGGCAAAGGAGCGGCGTTGCGTACAGGGTTTGAATATTTAAAAACGAAGAATAAGAATTTCATTTTAACCTTAGATTGCGACGGCCAGCACGCTATTGAGTCGATTGCCTCTTTTTTTGAAAGCGAAGACAAAGCAGACTGTGCCGTGATTGTGGGTAAAAGGGATTTCAGTTTAAAGAAAATGCCCTTTTTTCGTATTCTATCAAATCGAATCACGACGGCCATGGTGAGTTTAAAAGCGCGGCGCCCCGTATTTGATTCTCAATGTGGCTATCGACTTTACAATCTGAATCGATTGAGCGAGAGGGATTGGCCGCAGTCGGCAACTTACCAATGGGAGTCTGAAGTTTTAATTCGCTTAGGGCAAAGGGGCGAAAAAATAGGAAAGGTGCCTGTGCCCACCTTGTATGGAGACGAAGTGTCTCACATTCGACCTTTGCGAGATACGCTTCGATTTTTAAAAATGTGGATTCGGTTTTGAGTGGATCAGAAGGGGATGGAATTAACTTTGGGAACGTTCAAATCCCATAGAAAGTAGCGAGATGAATTGGTTAAAAAACATAGTGAATGGATTTGCCTTTGGTTTGGCAAATGTGATTCCCGGCGTGTCTGGGGGAACATTGGCGTTGATGCTCGGTTTTTATGAACGCATGTTAAATCTATTGCACCAAGTGAAACCCGAAAAATTAAAATCACTTTTTGTCGCTTGCTTCTTTGGGGGCAGAGAAGAGTTATCTCGCGAATGGAAAAAAGCGGATTTGACATTTGGCGTGCAGTTGGGAGTGGGCGCTCTCACTGCGGTTGTTTTGTTAGGGCCTGTGATGACCTATTTATTGCGCGAACAATTTTCACCCACTTATGGCTTCTTTTTTGGATTGATTTTGATCTCTGTTTGGGTACCTATGAAATGGGTGACGTCTTGGAATGGAGGAGCAATAGCGGGTTTGTTGGTGGGTTTGGGACTTGTTGTTGCCGTTGCTGTATTGGTGAATCCCGCTGATAAAACGATGGCGAAATCTGCTTTATTACAGGCTCAAAGCCTTGCAGAAGCAGGGGGCATCGGATCACCTAAAATGTCTGGCTACCCTTTAGGTGAATATTTTAGTGTGGCAGTGGCGGGCTTCGTAGGAATTTCGGCAATGCTGTTGCCCGGAATAAGTGGCTCTCTTTTGTTGATTTTAATGGGAAAATACGAACCCGTACTCAGCGCCATTGCGGGAGCCAGAAAATTTGTTGGAGCAGACATCATTTATCTCAGTGTATTTTGTTTAGGAATGCTTTTAGGGGTGATTGTCATGTCTCGATTGATCACTTTTGCTATGAAAAAATTTGCGAATACCACGATGGGTTTTTTGACGGGATTGGTGATGGGCTCACTTTACAGTTTGTGGCCTTTTAAGGATTTTATTGTAGCTACGATTTATAAAAAAGAGAGTGGTGAAATTAGAGTTTATGAGAATTATTCAATCGCCACAAACATTAACTTATTGCCTGAAATAAACAGTGATTTTTGGATTACGTTAACGACCTTCGCCGTTGGGGTTGTTCTTATGCTATGGTTTTTAAGGAACGAGCCGACGTCCGAATAGATCTTTAGGCAAGGCGATGAGAAGCCCATTTCTCGAAGGCAGCAATAGAGTGCTTTTGCCGACGATAGGTTGCCCTATTTCTACAGGGAATTGCTTTT
>JBNKYI010000132.1:0-6798 GCA_050300815.1 Fibrobacterales bacterium | reverse complement strand
TGGGGAGAAGAGGTGCGCCCACTTGATTACGGCGATAAAAACCCAGAAGTTTTTGGAGAAACCATTAGTGAGGGAAATGCCATACCTCAACGCTTGACGGGAAGTTTTGCTTTAGATTGGAATCCCTCAGCCCAGCATCATATAGGCAGCGGTTTTTTGTGGACCAAAGAGCGCACGAAAAATCTTTTATTTTTTAGACAAGATCTCGACCCAAACTCCGAAACCCGCGATCCTGAGTTAGATGCTCGTTCGGTGTGGATCGAATATCGGGGTCAAAGTCGCAATCAAAATTTAGAGTGGTATGGCCAATGGATTGTGGGTACGGCAGATTCTTCTTTACTCGCTCGGCAGTATGCGATTAATGCATTCATCAGCAAACACAATATTACGTCAGAAGCTGACACACTGCGCACCCTCTACTTGTCACCTACAGGGTTGAACGCTGTCAAACTCGAATCCCTATTGCCTTCGAATATTACGTTAACGGGTGAAGAAGCCCTTAGCGAAATAAATGAGTTTAAAAACGCCTTTCAGTCAACCCAGACTCAAAAGCAGTTTGCCGGTTTTGGAACAGAGGTTCAAGATCAAGCCCTTAAGGTTGGGGCAGATCTGTATTTTAAAAGTGGAAGTTTAGGGACTTGGTTTCAATTTGTGGGCACTCAGTTGTATTCAGTAGGGGCTTCGGGATTGCTGAACAACTCAAGAGAGTGGGGCGCGCGCTGGAGTCAAGGTTGGAGCGAAGATTACAACACAGAATTTGAATACACTCTGACAATCGAAAATGCAAGTCAAGGAAAACGATTAGATTTTACCGGATTAGAAAAGGGTAATCTATTAGGATTGGCTTCTAAAGATTTTGGCCCGATATATTTGGATTCCTTTGGCATTGAAACTCGTTATGTACACGACGTGGCTCTCACTCAAAATTACCGCCCCAATGAATTCGTTGAGATCGACTTAGAATATACGACGGGATGGTGGAGCCAGTTTAATAGTTCACCCCTTGAAAAAGACACGACCTCAGAGGCGGCGGTTTATACCGATCCCTATTTTCAGAAAGGAACGGGGGCCACAGAAGAAATGGATTGGTTTGGCGATACATATGTTGTGAACACAGAACGTTGGAATAAATTTAAAGCTCTGCCCGATTCGCTGGCCTATCTTTTACAAGAGCGCGAGCTGAGTCAAAGATTAAACTTCTCGCTTCGCATGAATTTAACTTCTTCTGTGAATTTAGAATTGGGAACAGAATATGAATGGGTCATTGATCAGAGCGTCTTTAGAAGAGATCCCTCAAAAATAACGGATTGGAATCTTCAAGTTGAAACTTTAGAGCGCTTGGGGTACGGGCTAGGTCAGTTAGCTTCGACTTATCAAAATTATCCCCTTCGACTTACTTTAAAAGGCGATTTTTTGACGCAAGACTTTGAAGGGGCCTTTATGAGGCAAGAATATCGCTACTTAAATCAGAAGATTTGGGAGTGGAGCGGGAGTTGGTCGGGAGAATTCAAAATTATACCGAGCCGATTAGAGTCTCAACTTCGTGTGGGAGTGCGTCGAGAACTCGTGAAAATTGACGATGAAAAATTCTATTTAGAAGATTCCAACGGGGACAATTTCTATTATTACACCGAGTCATTTGAAGCGGATTCTACAGTTATTGTCAATCCTCAACAAAAGGCCAGTGTAGATGCCCGCGAAGTCAGCTCTTTCACCGAGGCATCGGGCTACACCTTAAAGCGCAAAGCATTGCGCAGTCGCGAAGTGCAGTTCGATCCTTGGATCACTTGGGATGTGCGATGGATTCAGACAGAAAAGTTGAGCTTTGATGGGGTGTTTGAATGGTACAAGTATGAGCGACCTCAAAATCTCGACCAGGAATATGTAGACTGGAGAGCGGGGCTTTACGCTCAATACAGTTTTTAACTCACCAGTGGTGAGTGAAAAGGAGTCTTCGATGTCAAGCTTATTACTCACGTTTATTCTCGCCCTTGTCGTCTTTGCTTTTGTGATGGCGGGCATGGGAATTCGCACTTTATTGCAGGGAAAACCCATGTCGGGAGGATGTGGCAACGATCCCGTAGTGATAGACGGCGAAAAACTCTCTTGCGTGGGTTGCCCCGAAGAAAAGAAGAGAGAGTGTGATCTGAACGACGAAAGTAAAAGAGAAAACGCTGCTTAAGACGCCGCTTAGTTAGGCGGCACAACGTATTTGGCAAAAACTAGTTTTTAAACAACTGGCGGTTGGCTTTTCCCCAGCGAGAGTCATAGAGCACCGCCTCGGTGAAGTCTCCTTTAGTGTAGAGCTTAACGACTTTGCGCCAAAAAGAGACGGCTCGTTCGGAGGCTATCGGTTGACGAATGTGCCATTCGCCTTTGAAGAGCTTAAAGAGAGCCAAGACGCTTTCCATGCCGATTGCGTTGCGGCGATAAGCGGGGATAATATAAAAGTCAATGACCTCAAAGGGTTCTTCACAATGCAAAACAGCAAATCCCGCGACTTTATCCTGACGGAAAATTAACCAAGCTTTGTAGGGTTTTGCAAGCTTGTAGTGTGGGTGATAAAGCCCAGCATCATCGGGAATCTTTTGAGTTAGAAAAGCCCATTCTGCTTCGTAATGTTGAAAAAGATTTTCGAAAATTTCTTTATTTTGTTTGGTGACTTCTTGCAGCATAAATGTTTCCTCATTGTCTCTTCAGATAGAATTTTTTGAGAAATGAGACTAGGGGCCAGAATTAAAATTTTCGTCGATCCCGCAGCGAACGGGAATTTGGGGCCTTACTTTGAACATTTTTGCTAGCTGAATTGGCAGAATGCGAAAACGTTTTGTCTTGGTAAGCAAGGTGTGAACACTTAGAGAATTTCAAAGGCAAATCATTTGGATTTTGCTGACAAATTATTTAGATCTACCGTGGATATTACTTTTTACCGAATGTATAACTATTTGGGGGTTAAATGAAACTCAATTTCAAAAAGGCAATGGCTGGTATTTTGGGCTTGGCTTCGTTGGCGGTGGCAACACCTGTGGCGGATCACGGTTCTCTATCGGTTAGTGGGAATAAGATCGTTGACAAAAATGGCTCTGCGTATCAACTCAGAGGGATGAGCATGTATTGGAGCCAGTGGAGCGAAGGCTCTAAATTCTATAATGCGAATGTGCTCAATTGGTTAGTTGATGATTGGAACGTCAACGTTGTGCGTGCAGCTTTGGGTGTTAATGGCAACACCGACGGGTACTTGGTGAACTCAGCCGCTGAAAAAGCCCGTGTCAAAGCGATTATTGATGCCGCAATTGCTAAGGGCATTTACGTTATCATCGACTGGCACTCTCACGAGAACTACCAGTCGGATGCGGTGACATTTTTTACAGAAATGGCTCAGACCTATGCAAATTACGATAACGTGATTTACGAAATTTGGAATGAGCCCTTAGGCAGCTGGGGTGGTGATGCTGCTAAATGGACAGAAGTTAAAGGTTACGCAAATACGGTAACTGCAGCCATTCGCCAGCACGATGCAAATGCGCTTGTGCTTGTAGGAACACCCTATTACTCACAAAATGTGAATACGGCCGCTGCGGATCCGGTTTCGGATGCAAATACGGCTTATGTCTTTCATTTTTATGCAGGTTCTCATGGCACACAAGAACAGGCTTGGGTCGATCAGGCATTGAATGCCAACAAAGCTGTTTTTATTTCTGAATATGGTCTTTCTAAAGCAGATGGCGGTTCTGATGGAACGATTAATACGAGTAGCGCTACCGATTGGTTAAATTGGGCAGATCAGAGGGGACTATCTTATGTTAATTGGTCTGTTTCAGAAAAGAATGAGAGCTCAGCGGCTCTTAAATTCGGTGCTTCAACATCAGGTGGTTGGGATCCTACAACCGACCTGACCCCTTCGGGACAATGGGTTCGCAACTGGTATCGTAAGTACCCCAACGTAATGAGCTCCTCCTCTTCTTCAACAGCAAGTTCTTCTTCGGCAACAACTTCAAGTTCTTCTGTTGCTAGTGGAAGTACAGTTCTTTGGCAAGCGGGTATGAATGATCGCGTTTACACAGGGGGTTATCTCTACGCTTTTGATGATTCGGGCAGTAAAGGAACTTCTACTTGGTCTTGTGGGGGTGTTGTTCAAAGCAATGGGGATCCAATCACCGATTGTGTAGGCGCAACTTCTGTGGATGTTGGCTTTAATGTGACAAAGGTAGCAGGTGGCGGCACCTATGGTTTTGCGGCCTTGGGCTTTGACCTCGACACCGCCAAAGCAAAATTTGATTTAAGTACAGGAACAGGGGTAACCTTAACCTACACCTCTTCAAAAGCTTTTAATTTAATTCTCGTTTCAGACGCTAAGGCCACTGGCGATGATAATCACAAGTATTTGCTTCCGGCAGGAACGAATAAAACGGTGACTGTTCCTTGGAGTAGCTTTCTTCAAGCGGGTTGGGGTACGACTTACCCAATAGCTAGCGCAGTAGCCGCTGTAGAAGCCTTCCAATTTCAAGCTCATTCAGATAACATTGCAGGAGCAGCGACGTTCTCGTTGCAAAAATTCCAAATTGATGGTGTCTCTCTCCCCAGTGGTTTGAGCGGAACTTCATCTTCTTCAGGAACAAGTTCTTCTTCAGTCGCTTCTAGCTCCTCTAACTCAAATGGCAGCAGTAGTTCTAACGGGACAAGCAGCTCGAATGATGTTTCGAGTTCTTCTGAAACAACAGCTGTGCAAGATTTGCAATTCAGTGGACTCAAACTAAATGTGAGAGGGCATCAATTAATTGTTGAACTTGAAGATGCTAGCCGAATTGAAATTGAAGTTTATTCAATTCTCGGTTCTAAAGAATTCGAGTTTGACACCCATTCGTTGACTTCGGGAACTCATCGTTTTGAACTTCCTGAGCTTCGCAAAGGTCAACACATCATTCGCGTCCGCGAGGGTGCGGAATTTAGATCTCTTCGTTGGATCGAAAATTAAAAGATCTGACTTACACCACTCTAAAAGCCACCTCGAAATGAGGTGGCTTTTTTTATACAAAAATAGCGTTTAGGAAAGAACGATTTTGACACCTGCTAAAGAAGAGTGAATGGCTAAAAAAGAATGACAAAAGAGGAGACAATTTGTTTCTAAAAAACTGCATTTTTTTGTTTTTAGATATTGGTTTTTTAAATGGTATTAATTAAATATGTGCCTGCCCGCGTAGGGGGTTAGGTAAAATATTATGAGCTTTACTTTTTGGCTGTTGATCGGAATACACATTGTTTTGTGCCTCTTTTTAGTTCTTTTGGTTCTTATCCAAAATGACAAGTCAGGTGGTCTAGCTGGTGCTTTTGGTGGCGCTGGTGGAGCTTCGAGTTATGGCCGTGGCGCCGTGACCTTTATATCTAAACTAACCCAAGGTGTGGCCCTCTTGTTTATGGTGATTGTTGTTGCGATCAATATTGTTGTTTCAAAAACAGATACGGGATCCTCAAAGTCTCTGTTAAAACAAGAATCCCAAAAAATGGAATCTGGTTTAGGAAGTATCGTTCCTAAAGCTCCCGAAGTAATCCAAATAGATTCTACGGGCAACTGATCACGATTTTGCGGTCGTGGTGAAATAGGTAGACACGCTAGCTTGAGGGGCTAGTGGCAGCAATGCCGTGGCGGTTCAAGTCCGCCCGACCGCACTTTATGTTTTTTCCTTCTTATATTCCCAAAAATTGGCTCAGTCATCTTTTCGGAAAGTTGGCTACTGTCAAAATTCCAATTTGGTCGTCTTTATTTAGAGATGTGTTTTGCAAATTGTATTCTCTTGATGAGTCTGAAATGTTGCAGCCCATTTCTTCTTATCCCACTCTGCAAAAACTATTTACTCGTCGTATTAAATCAGAGGCTCGTCTCATCGCTACAGAGGCTTTAGTTTCTCCTGTAGATGGTAAGGTTTCACAAAAGGGCGACCTGAATGAACTTTCTTTGATCCAAGCCAAAGGCAAAACTTATGACCTAGAGGGCTTGCTTGGTGATGCTGAGCGAGCAGAATCCTTTCGCGGCGGCAAATGGGCAACGATTTACCTGGCTCCGTTTAATTATCACCGCATTCATTCTCCGGTAACGGGCAAGATAAATAAAGCAATTTATATTCCTGGAAACCTGTGGCCCGTTAATGTAAAGTCAGTGGGCTACGTTGATAAGCTGTTTAATGTCAATGAGCGCATGACTTCTTTTATTGACACAGGCAAAGGGAAAGTTGCATTGGTCAAGGTGGGCGCTCTTAATGTGGGTCGCATAACATTGGCTTATACAGATCATTTTATTGCCAACCTTAATGGGAAAAAAGGGGATGGGATTCCCCGTGAGTGGATTCCTCAAAGCGAAGTGCAAGTGACTAAAGGTGGAGATTTAGGCTGTTTTGAATTAGGATCTACAGTTATATTGATTGCAGATCGCGAATTCTTGGCCAACCATCCCGAAAGTTTTAAAACACCCGTAGAATCGGTTGTTCGGATGGGACAGGCCTTTTAAAAGGCATGCCTAAAAACCAAATTAAAGAATATCTTAAACGCCCTAATGTGGTGGCTGAGGCTCTATCGCTTAAAGGTGGGGTCTATGATTGCTGTTGGTACGCCCTGTTTTCAATTTCTTTTCAAGGAATTGAATTACTTCTCTTGCTTGAACTTCTGAAAACAATGCAGAGAAAATATGGGGATGAGATTTTTAAATTCCCTTTAATCGACGCCAAAGATCTGTTAGATGAAATTGATAGACTAGATCAAAAAGGTTGGGTGTTGCGGCCTTATTTTTACGGTATATTACTTTCA
>JBNKYI010000131.1:0-6862 GCA_050300815.1 Fibrobacterales bacterium | reverse complement strand
ACCGGTCACTTAGTTTTTGCGACAATGAATACCACCAATGCGATGCGTACACTCTCTCGATTGATCGATTCTTTTCCTCCCGAAGAGCAAGATATTATTCGCTCGATGGTTTCAGAATCTTTGCGCGGGGTGATTTCTCAACAGTTAATTCCCCAGAAATCGGGAGTGGGAATGGTCCCCGCCTTTGAGGTTCTTCTTACCACCGTTCCCATTGCCAATATCATTCGAAAAAATGAAATGCACCAGTTAGAAAGTGCGATGATTACCGGTAAAAATCAGGGAATGGTCACCTTAGACGATTCTCTGCGCGAATTGGTCGATAAAGAACTCATCGACGGACGAGAGGCTTATTATCGTGCTGTTAACCCCAAGAACTTTGAAAGGTATGTCAATGGCTAATCGCATCGATAGATTGTTTGAGGCCATGTTGGCCGCCAAGGGTTCAGATTTGCATTTAAAACAAGGACAGGTGCCTAAAATTCGCTGTCAGGGCGAAATTGTCGATCTGACAGGAGAACCTGTTTTGACCCGTGCCTCGATAGAATCCATGCTAGAAGAGATGACTCCTGCTGAAAAGTGGAAAGAGTTTATGGGCAAGGGCGATCAGGATTTTGCCTATGATATGGAAGAAAAAGCTCGTTTTCGAGCAAATCTCTACCGGCATTTCGACGGATTTGGAGCGATATTCCGGATTATTCCTACGAAAATTTTAACCCTTGCAGAACTCGGGGCCCCCGAGGTGTTTGAAAAGTTTGGCGATTTGCGTTCGGGGCTGATTTTGGTGACGGGGCCGACGGGGTCGGGAAAATCGACAACATTGGCGGCGATCATTGACCATATCAACACTCATTACCGAAAAAAAATCATAACGATTGAAGATCCGGTTGAGTTTGTGCATCATCCTAAAAAGTGTTTGATCACTCATCGCGAAGTGCACGCTCATACCCGTTCTTTCAGCTCGGGTCTCAAAGGGGCGATAAAATCTGATGTCGATGTGATTTTGGTGGGCGAAATGCGCGACATGGAAACGATTGAATTGGCTTTGACTGCCGTTGAAATGGGCATTCTCGTTTTTGGAACCTTGCATACAAATTCGGCAGCCAAGACCATCGATCGAATTATTGATGTTTTTC
This sequence comes from Fibrobacterales bacterium, assembly GCA_050300815.1. GTDB lineage: Bacteria > Fibrobacterota > Fibrobacteria > Fibrobacterales > CAWVXU01 > JBNKYI01. The sequence goes on along the minus strand of JBNKYI010000131.1, from coordinate 5,729 downwards.
CCGCTAAGAAAAAACCACAAATACGCAACGTGCTGGCAAGCTCGTTGCAAGGCGTGGTCTCTCAGCAATTGCTTAAAAGTGCAGACCGAAGCCGGCGCTGGGCCTCTCACGAAATTCTTTTGTCAACTACAGCTCTTCCGGGAATTATTCGAAGTGGAGAAACTAATAAGTTGGTCAGTATGATTCAAATGAACTCAAAAATGGGAATGGTCACTATGGACGATTGTCTGTCGCGTTTATTGAATGAGGGGAAAATTGATCAAGAAGAGGCTTATCTCAAAGCGATCGACAAAGAGAGATTTAAAGTGATGTCGAATGGCTAAGCAATCGAAAATTTCATCTCAGCATCTTTTGATTCTGGTTTTGATTTGTTTTTTTTCTCCGTTGCCATTGTGGGCTAAAATCAATCTAAACACCACTGATGGCACAGAAAAAAAAGACGACGAAATCTACTATGAAAACGTGGTTCTTCCTCGCGAAATCAATCGGTGGATTCTAGAAGAAGACTCGACCACTTCGCTCGTAACTTCAAAAGACTCGTCAAGAAAATTAATCCCATCTCAAAAGAACGCAGAAGCGGCGACCGTATCTCGAGATTATGAGGGAGCGGCCATTTATTTACCCTCAGATTCGATTCACGCGTGGTTTTCGGCAGGTGTGTTAGCTGCTTTTATCGAACAGGGGTGGTTGCCAGATCAGATTCGCGGAGAGGGTTGGTCTAAAACACTCACTGATTTGACGCCAAGCTTTAGAGGATTTTCAAGTTGGAAAGTTTTACAGAAAAGACTGCAAGCTCTGAGTGAGCCTTCGCGTTCACTTTGGCCTCTTTCACATAGTATTACAGATGAGTGGGGGCCAGAAATGGCCTATTATGGCGAACAATGGCATGAAAATCCCTCTTATGAAAAAGAGAAAGTCGACATTGCTCATCAGCAACTGACCTTCTTTTATTTGACCTGCGGAAAGACTCTGAAGAGACCTTCTGCTCATTTTATAGAGTTTACCGCGAGTGAATTGATGCAAAACAAATTCGCACAAAGTTCTTTTTCTGAGACCTCAAATGAGTCTTTTCAAAAATTGTCACTGACTCAATCAGAAGAAGAAACAATTGAGTCAACTTCAATGCCCCTTAAGCTTTTCACGCTCAAAGTCATTCCCGAAAGCCAAAGAAATCAAATTTCTTCACAGCATTTAGGGTGGGCGTTTTACGCTCCTGCCGATTTAAAAAATGGAGAAGAAAGTTTTTTGTTGGGCTATGAACGGGCGCGCCGCGATTGGCCGCGGCTATTCAAAAAATTAACGGAATACAAACTTTATAAGGGTTTAAACTCTGCAGAATCTGCGGAGCCAGAGATGTCTGCTAATTTTGACCACAGTGTATGGGCATCGATGGAACTCGAAGGAGAGGGAAAGTATCAAGAAAGCCTTTGGAAAGAGTTTCGCGAAGGGGTTCAGCAAATTTACGGAGAGCTTGGTTGTGACTCGTCAAGTTTGAGCTGCGAAGATTCTCTTTTTGTTCGCCTGACCCGCTGGTGGGAAAGTCCTTACTTTCAAAAAGCGCTTTGGGGCGCTCAGATTCGTCTGCAGCAAGAAGGAAACAAAATTTATTGGAGTGGTGTTTCGCAAACCCACGATCGCTGGAGCTGGAATGGAGGTGTTGCAGGGGGAACTTACACAGGGGCTTTAGGGGTTCTGCAAACGCGATGGTATCGAAGTGCGGCCTCGCAAACAGAGCTTGGGGGCAAAGCCATTGTCGGAGCTGATCTTTGGCAAGGTCTGCTTTATTTAGACAACCGGGGAATGGGTTCGCCGTACTTAAATTTAGGTGCAGAAATAAAATGGGGGCGACAAAAGCGCACTTTAGACACTTTGGCGGGGCATCTTCGCGAAATTCTTTGGAACGAACTGCATCTTAAGGCCGACTACCGTTCAAAAGAGGGCTGGAGCGCTTTGCATCGACTGACCTTTCACCGCAATGAAATGAGATCTCAAGGAATGTTGCTAGACTCTCTCTGGTATGAGACCCCTCGGGTTCCTTTGACCGGAGTTGCTTTACAAACGGCCTATGGCAATAGCAACGCGACATTTTATGGTGAGAGAAACTACCAAAAATTGCTTTTTAAATTTCAGTTGAGGGCCGTTGCCAAACAAGGTCTTTCTGAAGAAGGAGCACCCTTAACGGGAAGTGTTGGCTTTGAGCTTGAGAAAAATCTCTCGCTAAAAAAAGGTTTCTTTGTGGGTGGAGGTTTGCACTTTCGTCAAGATTATTCGGTAAGTGAGGCCTTAGGTGGAAATTTAAAAAATCCTCACTTTTTTGATCAAAGCCTTTTTTTTCCTGTAGATACCGCTTTAAATATGGCGATGACCGAGCCCTCGTATCTCAGCTTTAAAAGCCTACACGAGTCCGATTTAAATCATCGCTATTTTGGTGTACACGGCGGAACGGTGAGAGTGGGATTTGACTTAGGGATCTTTCAGTCGGTTTTGTCGCTGCATTCTTATCAAGGGCATCTAAGCCCTACAAATTATGCAGACACTTATCGCAATGGGATAGAATGGCTCAATCACTTGCTCTACAAATCCCTTGAAGTCAATGCCTTTCTCGCTTCAGACTGGGATAGAAATGAAAAATTAAAATGGAGCGGTGGCTTCTTTGTGGGTATGCCGCTAAATTTTTACTAGCATTTAACCTATGAGAGCTCTATTAAAAAAAATCCTTAAAATTCTATTCATCCTCGTGCTGATTGTCTTGCCCTTCAGTCTGATTTTGGTTGGGGGATTTTTCATTGGTCGCAAGCTCTACCTCAAACACAAAAGAAAACTGTTAGAAGAAATAGAACCTTAACTCGTTTAAGAATTCCTCTTCTTTTTAAGCCCTTGATCTGGGCTTGTAGAAATTGGAGCAATAACGGGGCTTTTTCCGTAGTGCCAGACCCAGTATTCAGGCTGGTCGTTCAGCTTTTCTCTAACGAGGTCTATAAGTTGCACTTTCAATTGTTCCCTATGGTGTGCGGATTGTTCCTTGCTGAATTTGGCAAGATCGAGTTTTTTGATCTCAAGCTGAAGGACGGGGTTGTGGGGAGCACCTGTGGCTTTGCACCAAAAGGCACAGATCTCATATCCGTTTTGATAGGCTTTCTCTAAGGTTTTGGGCCAAATCGACAATTGGATAGAGAGGTCGGATTCCTTAAAGAATTCAAAATCGATTTTTTGCGAGCTGGGATTTTGATCAATGAGCAAGGCCAAGTTTGTCTGTTGACGGATTTCGTGGATTAATCCACGACTGTCACTGAAATGCACGAGAGACTGCCCTCTATTTTTTCTCAGGTGATTGAGAAAAGAAAGTCGACTGGCGACGGGAATGCAAAGGGGCATTTTTTCGGCCAATAAGGGGTGCAAGGCTTCAAAGGCACCCCAGTGCAAACTCCAATAGGCCGTTGGACTTTGGGGCAACTCTCCGACAATATTCACCTTGGGAGCTTTAACGCCTGCAATCCATCGAAAGGCAATCCATTGGTTGAAGTAGAGGTTCCAATAAATTTGTCGCGGCGTTATGGGGGCTAAGGAGTTGGGGCGTATTTTTTGACGGAAAGTATTTAGACATTGAATTCGATCTCGAATTCGCCGACGGTATTTAGGGCGGAAAAACATCCATAAACCAAAAAGCAATGCAAAGATCAAACGGTGAATTCTTAGGGGAAGCCACAACCAGACCTTAAATGCAAAGTTCATGAAAAGACTCACTGAATCGCTTCAGAAATCTCAGAAGAGAGCAAGCGCCCGAGAGCCTTTTCACTTTCTAGAGAATGCCTATCTGAGTTCCAATGCAGGCCATCTAAAGTCAACTCAGGACGAATCTCCCAATTGAATTTAGCGAGTTGTTCTGTGAGATCTTTTTCACTGGTAGAATACTGGCGAAGAAGCCATTGGCGGTGCAGAGTGTAAAGCATATTCCGTGCACTTTCTGGGCTATCTTTGCCAGTGGCATTTTTAACAGGCGCGAACTCTTCTGCGCGACTCACTTCGAGAAGGGCCATATCTTTGAGACGCCCAAAGACATCAAACAAAAATTGTTCAAATTTGAATGCGTTCGGTGAGTCAACTTCAACGACTTGTTTTTTCTCATTGACATAAGGGATTTTTTTACGGGCGACGTGATAGGGTAGAGGGTCTTTGGCGACATTGCGAAGTGCCGCAAGGGTAAAAAAGTGGGTGGCTATATTGGCGCCGTTATACAGAAGATTGCCCTTGGTGTCGGTGGCTTTAGCGAGCGAGGGATCTAGATCTGAATATTCTATGACCCCTGGGCCTTGGTCGCTTTGATAGAAAACGCCTACGGCTTCATCAGGGGAGTTTTTAGAGACAACCTTAGAACTGGTTGGGCAGCCTGAAGCGATGTGGAAGCCGGTAAAAATAGGATCGCAGGGTTTGACCAAGGCATTGTCTACTCCGTAGATAAAAACCTCTTCAACGCCTAAGTTTTGAGCTTTGTCTAACAAACCTGATTTGTAAAAGGCACTAAAGCAGCCTCCATTGCCATCGGGAACTCGATAGATCTTGTGCGGTGCAGAGAGCAAGACTTTACCAGTAAAGTCGATTGCGGGAATCTGCCCTTGATTAAAGAAAAATACGCTTTGGGGATTAAGCCCCCAAAATTGCTTGGCTTTAAAAAAAGTCTCTGTCTCTTCGCGGTTGAGCTCGCTGGTCATTACAAACCATGGAATTTCACCTTGAGCGCGCTCTGCAAGGGCTTTAATTCTTAGAGCCTGAAGTTCAAAAAGTGAAGCTCCGCTGGGTAAGCCGATTGAATATTTACCCTTAGGACCCTCAAAACCCAAACGTGAACCTTGTCCTCCTGCCAGCAAGAGAGCAGCCACTTTGCCTTCGCGAATTTTTTGCAGCCCGAGTTTTTCAAAGGCCTCTACTTTTTCAGTTGAAAAGGCGCTGAGTTGTTGCAGGGGCATAGGGCACAACCCTGTGGGAGTCGGAAATTCTTTTTGAGTTTGCCTTAAGAGGTTTTGTAATTCTGCAAAGTCTAGTTTATCGATATCGGCAAGCAGTTCCCTCTGTTCGTCATGGGTTAAGCTGTCCCAGTGGTCAAACAGGTGAGCTTGCCCCCAGTGTTCAGCCGTTTTTTTGCTTTGAAGTGCGGCGGTAGAATGCATAATTATCGAATTTTGAAGAAAATTACCAGGGCCAGAATAAGGGCGATCAATGAAATCAAATGCATTCGCCAGATGATCTTCGAATTGATCATGGCCTTCGATTGATATTTGTCTTTCCACTTCATTTGATAGTGGTGATGAATGGGGGCGCAGAGAAAAATGCGTTTTTTGCGAAGTTTGTAACTGCCGATTTGCAACACGACGCTCATTGCTTCGACAATGATGATGATTCCGACGATAGGCAAGAAAAATTCGGCGCGCACCAAAATGAACATGATGCCTAAAACTCCGCCAAAACCGATGCTGCCTGCGTCTCCCAAATAAATTTGAGCGGGGGGAGAATTAAACCAGAGATAGGCGATAAAGGCCCCAATGATTCCAGCAGCTAAGGGAAATAATTCGTCGATATTAGCCATGTGAGGAATATGCAGGTAGTTTGCGAAATGGGCATTACCTGAAACATAGGCGACTAATCCTACAAATGACATACAGGTGATAATGGGAACAGAAACCAGAGAGTCTAGGCCATCGGTAAAGTTTGTGCCATTTGCCGTGGCCGTGATA
>JBNKYI010000130.1:0-6893 GCA_050300815.1 Fibrobacterales bacterium | reverse complement strand
GCTGCCTTCGACTAGCTCAGGCCATCGCAGGCGCCGCTGAGGGCTGGGCGCTGAAAATCCACCGCTACGCGGCGTGATTCGCAGAGCTCATTTAAGGTTTAGTCTTCGCCAATTTTGCGAGCAAAATGAGGGGCTCAGTTGCCGCTCAGCTCATTGGCTTCAGCGCCGAAGAAAAAAATGAATTTTCATTCACTGTGTTTATGAAAATTGCAAATTCAACTGCAAAAAGAATTTCAACGCAAACAAATAAAAGGAGCTGTCCGCTATGAGACAGCCCCTTTTTATTTAAACGGAAGTTGTTTGTTCGCTCTTAGTTTTCGTTTTTATCAGACTTCTAAAATTAATCTGCAAAAGAGTCAGCGGCTTTGCTGAGTTTTTCAAAGAGTTCCTCATATTCGTTACAGAATTCGAGTTGAGGAAATTTCTCAAGAACGTTCTGAGGAGCGTGAAAGAAACATCCATAGTCGGCTTCGAGCAGCATTGTGGTGTCATTAAACGAATCACCTGCAGCGGCGATCTTGTAGTTTAGACTGCGCAAAGCGAGAACGGCTTTTTGTTTTTGGTTAGATTGGCGAAGTTCATAACCGACGATACGATCGTTTTCAATCTTAAGACTATGGCAAAAAATGGTGGGCATGCCCAGTTGAATCATCAAGGGTTTCGCGAATTCTCTAAATGTGTCTGAGAGAATAATGACTTGATACTTTGCTCGCAATTTATCTAAAAATTCTTTGGCACCATTGAGAGGACTTAACGTGGCAATGACCTCTTGAATTGAAGAAAGAGAAATGTCATTTTCAGCCAAAACTTTAAGACGGTGTTGCATTAGCTCATCGTAGTCTTGGATGTCTCTAGTGGTGAGTTCAAGTTCTTTAATTCCAGTTTTAGCGGCGACAGCCAGCCAAATTTCAGGAACCATAACTCCTTCTAAGTCGAGAGTGATAATAGGTTGCGCCATCAGTTTTTACTCCTGGTGTTTTTGTTCGAGAATTTCTTTTAAGTCGGCAATGGTAAAATGGTGAGAGATTCGAGAATAATCATCGGTCATTTCGATGGTCTCTCCCGCTTCAATTAAATTGAGCAAGTCTTGTTCTTGTAATGAAGAGAGAGCCCTGATAAAGGTTTCTCGATCGGCGGGTTTATAGTATTCGGGAACTATTTCACGGTGGATTTCGTATTCAAAGGGCCCAGCGAGAGTTTCTAAAAGTTTGTAAACATTAAAAGATTGATCTTCTTCGACGAAGTCGGCAAAGTCGGGAAAGGTATGGATGACCTGCTCCATAATAGAGAGGGTCTTTTCGTCGCATTTAGGAAAGGCTTCGACGAGATAGGCGGCGGCAAAAAGTACTTTTTGAGGATTGTTGGGGTGTATACGAGTGACTATTGCTACGGCAGATCGAATTTGTTCGGATTGCAATAGATAACTGGCCAAATTTTTGCCCATACTTAGCGAATCCATGGGTACGATGCCTTCACTGAGCATTTTGTTGTGGTTATCGAATTTTTTTACGCGAAAGGTTTGAGGCTGTAATTCGCTTTCACCGGCAGAAGAAAATTCGGGATTGATCTCAAATTTGGCGCGGGCTAATCCCATGGGGGTTGATTCGGCAGAAATTTTTTGAACAATTCCATTAAATTCAGTTTCGATGCGCACTGAACCTTGAAACTTGATTCCACTGCTCATCAACACTGAGGCGAGCAGAGTATCAGAAATTAAAACAGCTAAGCCTCCCTCGGCCTCATGAGTTTTGAGAATTTTGTTAGCGGTTTCTGTGAAATTCACTGCGACAAAACGAAGTTCTGCTTGTTTACCTGTTGAACGTAGTATTAAATCAGACATCTTTATTTCTATATTGGGCTTCTGTCGCGAAATGTAGAAAAACCCACCCGTAACGACATTCTGAAGATGAGTGTAAAAAAGATCGCCTTTATCATAGCTCCGGGCTTCGAAGAAATCGAAGCCATTGCGCCTTACGATATCTTTAAGCGGGCGGGGATTGATGTGGGCTTATTTTCACTTTCTAATGATTCTATAGTGGCTTCTGACCGAGGTCTTAAGATTTGTTGCGACGACCTCTGTTTAAATCTTAAAATAGAAGACTGGAATGCCATTTTCTTGCCCGGAGGGCGGGGTGGAGTTTATGAGAAAGAGTGAAAATCTGAGAAATCTTCTAAAAGAATGGGAGATAGCAGAGAAGCCTTTGTATGCAATTTGTGCGGCGCCACTTGTATTCAAAGATCATGGATTATACAGAGGAAGACGTTTGACCAGTCATCCCAATTCTCAAGCCGAACTCGAATCGACCTATGAATATCTTGAGCAAGGTGTAGTGAAATCCGGACCTCTGCTTACTTCGAGAGGAGCGGGGACGGCTGCCGAAATGGCTTTTGAAATTCTTTCAGATTTAATCGGTGAAGAGCTCTCTTATAAAATTCGTCAAGCGATGGTTTTTGAATGAAGGTGCAACGCGACAGAAGTCAATGGACTCGCCGAGAGAAATGGGATCGGATTCGACGCTATTACTATCACCGAATTTTTCCTCGTAAACGCACAGCATACGAAGTGGGAATGTCTGTTTTTCTGGGCGTTTTCATAGGCATACTCCCGACAATTGGCATTGCCATTCCCCTAACGGTACTCGCTTGTCATTTCGTTAAGGTGCCTAAAATTCCGGGTGTTGTCAGCTCTTTTATCGCAGTGCCCTTTACCCTTTTTCCTTTTTTTTATCCCTTGGGGCTCACTGTGGGAATATGGATATTGAATCCCCCTCCTAGCCCGATTAATTTTCTCAAAGAGTTTGCCAAATTGCGCCTCAATAATATTTCCGAAGTGATGGGACCGATCCTCGCAGAATCCTCTCATTATTTCTGGGCCTTTTTGTCGGGGATTAGCATTGTGGCTTTAGCCTTTGCGGTGGGTCTCGGAATTTTGGCATTTTACGTAATGAAATTTCGCAAAACCCGGCAGCAATCAAGAACTTAAAACTTAAAGCTCGGTCAACGTTTTAGAGAGAAGTGACGATGGTTGTCACGTGAAAACTCTTTATACCTTGTTGATTACGCAGCTGTTTTGCGCGTTGGCTGTCGATGGGCGGCCAGTCGGACGTCTATTTGAAATCAACGAGGGTTTACATGCAGGCTCTTATATTTCAAATGAAGGCATTTATCCAAGTGAGAAGAGTTCACTCGAACAGGGTTTTTGGTTGGCTCCTCATCAAAATTTTTTGTTGCAAGGTGAGTGGCTTTACGTCGCACCTCAGGTGTTTCAAACCGTTGCAGATACAACAAAGAAAGACGCTTCGAGTTTGCAAAGAGTGAGAGCTTCGATCACTTGGTCTCCGAAGCTCAATGAGCGCACCTATTTTAATTTGCGCTGGAGAGATCCCGCACAGACCGTCAATCGAGGCCTTTGGCAATTTGATTTTTCTCTTTTTCGAGATTTTGGAGAAACAAATCGCTTTTTTCGAATAGGAATGGGAACCTTGGGGTGGGGTGAACAACACTTACTCAAATTTCACGGAGGATATTTTAACGGATTTTGGGAAATCGCCGTAGAGCCGAGTTGGTCGTCGAATTTGACTTATATCGATTTAATCTTCAAATTAGATACTCCTGCGGGGATAGGTTTTGATTTGATTTATTCTTTGAATGAAGGAAAAGAAAAATCGCCCCCTTTAAAGGGGGCGGTGCACTACAAGATGCTTCTTTCTGGCCCCTCTGAAGAAAAATCCTCTTTTCGAGGTTATCAAATAGAGTTGCTTTTTTCTCCTTTTGTTTATTACGCCGGAGACTCTTTGGGGTTAGGGCTTCCCCGCGAAGGCGTTTTGTTTGAGGCCCAAGCTCCTCTTTTGCATTCAAACAACCATCTTCTTTCTCTTGTCTATCAAGGCGTGTGGCAAAATCGGGGATACAATCAAGATACCTTTGCAACACATCCTTTTTTCTTGAGGTGGCATCCTCGTCTCGCTTATTCGTTTAGAGGAATTGGAATTTATCCCGTTCTTATTGGAGGTTTCACAGGGTCGGATCAATGGGGGAGCGTTGGCCGTTTGTTGTGGTTTTATCCAGGGTGGAGTCCATCGGTTGTCGAAGGGCACTATCTGTCGAGTTTTGATTTTTCAAACCCAGATTGGGGAATTAAATTAAGTCATCCCCTTCACCCTCTGTGGAAGGTGACTTCGGCGTCAGAGCTACATCTCTTTGCAGAAGGTGGGTGGTTGAAATCATTTTCAAGGATGGGGGCGGGTTTGCAGTGGGGCGGAAAACAGTGGAACAGTCGTTGGAGTGCAGGGGTTGATTTTATAGATGAAAACAGAGCGGCTTATTTGGGGGCTCAGATTGAAATGTCTTTTGAAAACTATTTTTGGGAAGGCAAAGCCCTTAAGGTTTATCCTGCCGCTCATCTGATGTTTTGGGGGGAGCATCGGCAGGGCATAGAGTCTAGATTGCCCGCTCAAAAATTTTGGCAACGAGAGTATTTCGTCAATGTCAACCACAGCTCAGTGAGTCATCAAACAATGAACTTTGAGTCAGAAGATAGAGATGGTGATGGTTTGATTGATGCCTATGACAATTGCCCTGATCAGGCCGAAGACAGAGATCAATTTCAAGACGATGAAGGCTGCCCCGATCTAGACAATGATCGCGATGGTATTCTTGATGAATTGGATCAATGCCCGAATGATGCAGAGGATTTTGATGGATTTGAAGATTTTGAAGGTTGCCCAGAGTACGATAATGATCGCGATGGCGTGCCCGATTCAACAGATCAATGCCCCTTGTTGAGTGAAGATAGCGATCAATTTCAAGATCAAGATGGCTGCCCCGATTTAGATAATGACGGAGATGGCTTTTTAGATGAGAAAGATGCCTGCCCCTATAATTCCGAAGATTTTGATGGCGTTGAAGATGAAGACGGTTGCCCAGATTTATATGACGAAGATGGAATTCCCCCTGAAATGGATGAGTGCCCCGAAGAAACAGAAGACTTCGACGGTTTTGAAGATGCCGATGGTTGTCCTGAATTAGACAATGACGAAGATGGAATTCCCGACAGCGAAGATCGCTGCCCCAATACGCCCGAGCGATTTGACGGCGTTTTCGATTATGATGGATGTCCTTAAAGGATAATAAAGGCCTCTTCGCGCATTTGAATGAAGGGTCTTTTGGGGTGACTTTATTCTGTAACCCTCTTTATAAGGCTCTTTACTAGTTTTGAGTTATGGCAAGTATTCAAGAAATTAAAAATCGATTAAGAGAAGAGTTTACCCACCTTAGTGATAAAGATGAGAAGTGGGCAAAGCTGATTAAAATTGCTCGTGACCTTCCTGAAATTCCCGCAGAAAAAAAAGAAGATAAATTTTTGATCAGCGGTTGTGCCAGTCGGCTTTATTTGATTCCTCGTTTTGACGGGAACAAGTTATGGTTTGAATCGGATGTCGATCGAGGCCCCGATACACCCACCTTTGTCAGAGGACTCGGCGCTTTAGCTGTTGAAGTGTATTCGGGTCAAACGCCTGTAGAAATATTAAGCGACTTTACAGAAGATCCCGAATTTTTTAAAGAAATTGGAATCACGACTGCCTTGAGTGCAACTCGAGCCAATGGCTTTGGCTCTCTTTTAAAACAAGTTTTTATGTATGCTCAGGTGTTTGCGCGTTTGACGAGGAGTTAAAATAATGAAAGACTTAGTGGGAAAATGGGCTTTGATCACCGGTGCGAGCCGAGGCATTGGGCAACAAATTGCCAAGGGCTTAGCTCAAGTGGGTGCAAATATTATACTGCACTCAACGTCTCTCGAAAATCAAAGGCAAACGATGGCATTAGTGGAAGCTTGTGGAGTCAAATGCCTTGGGGTGGCGGGCAGCCTCGAAGATCCTGGTGCGATTCATCGCTTGGCGCGTGAAGCAGAAGAATTAAGTGGGGGAATCGATATTCTCTATAATAATGCTGCGGTAATGAGCGATTGGATTGATTTGTTTGCGGTTCCCCGCGAAGACTACCTGAAATCGTTTCAAATTAACCTGTATGCTGTTATACAGCTTTGTTCCTTTTTTGCCCCTAAAATGGCTGAACGAGGATTTGGGAGGATTGTGAATGTAACTTCGGGAATTACAGACACTCCGCATCTTGATGCCTATTCGATTTCGAAGGCCGCTTTAGACAAATACACTCGAGATTTAGCGGTAGAGCTCAGAGAAAGTCAGGTTTTGGCTAACTTACTCGATCCGGGTTGGTGTCGAACAGACTTGGGAGGAAGTCAAGCGCCCAATGACGCGAGTAGCGTACTGCCCGGGGCTTTAATTCCCGCATTGTTGGGTGAAGTGCGAGACGATTCACCACGAGGCCAACTTTTTAGAGCACAAGATGATCAAGGGGTTTCTTTGCATTGCTTGTAAAAAGAGCAGAGCGGCAATTGAACGGAATCATTTTACCCCCTCTTTTGTATAAACGAAAACCACCGACTAGGTCGGTGGTTCCTTTTTTTAAGATGAGATAAAATTAGATAGAGTAGTAGAAAAACAAATTGATAGACCAGCCACCTGCGCTCCTTTTACCTGCAACGTCAAAAGAGGCAATTGTTTCTACAGACATTTTTTCATCAATAAAGACTTGCAAGCCTGGGCGAAGTGTCAACAAATGATTTGAATCTTTGAGTTCTACGCCGTCGGATGTACCCTCCATAGCATAAGCAAAATTAATACCGAGATCGGCCTCGACTTGCTCGCTAAGAGAATAGCCGGGTTTAAGGAGCAGATTAATTCCTAGACCAGGCTGATATTTGTCTTTGTTTTCGAGAGTGTATTCTATCCCGAGCATAGAAGCCATAAGAAATTGGTCAGACTCGAGCCAGTGCAGGGCTCCGACATCAAAACTCATCACAGGGTCTGAAC
>JBNKYI010000129.1:0-6963 GCA_050300815.1 Fibrobacterales bacterium | reverse complement strand
GTGGCGTGGAGCAAACTCATTGCCGTTGCCAAGTCGTTTTTCTCTAAGGTTAACCTCGAGAGGCTCTCCTTCAATATAGCCGGCGACATCTTCGACGGGAAAGCCCATTTTAGTGAGCTCCATTTTAAGCAAGCCCCTGTATTTGGGCTGAATCAGAGAGCTTTGTTCGTCGAGTTCTTCACCGAGAAAAAGTTCGAGTTGAGACGATTTGCGAAATTCAAGCATGAGCAAGGGATCTTCACAGAAAAGTAAGAGCCCCTCTTCTGATTTTTCGAGGCGTACTTTTCCGTAGCGACTCATGAATTCTTTGATTTCGTGAGAGACGGATTCGGGAACGGGAAACTTGCTGTGTCGATTGAGTCTTTCTTCGACATCTGCAGGGGTTAGGCCTGCTGAGGCGGCATTCCAGAGACTTAAGGGAGATATGAGATAGGTGTGAAGGTGCTCTGGGCTCTTGACGAGTTCGGTAAAGGGAGCAATGTCGTCACGGGCATCGGTATAGTTGGGATTAGCGACTTCGAGTAGAAGTTCCAAATTAGACTGTACAAATAAGGGGCCTGCAGGATTCACATCTACCTCAATAAGAAATTTCCAAGGGGGACAAAGATAGTTTTCTCAGAGAGATTTACTACCTTTGCACCCAAATTGATTAGGGCTCAATATTATGGCAAAAAATGATTTTCGATTCGATGGTGACTCTCAAGACCGATTTCAGGCGGGCATTCTCTCTATGCTAGAACGCTTTGGCGATCCCGCAAACAAAAAAGCGCGTCAGACCGTTTACACCATAGTTATAATCCTAGCCGTGGCTTTGGCTGTCTTTGCTTATTCGAAGCAGCAACAAAAAGGTTTGCAAGCAAATTGGCGCGAAGAGTTGGGGCAGGCGATGGCTCTAAGCATGCAAGGCAAAAGTGCAGAAGCCAAAGAGCTCTATGTTAAGTTTCTGGCAAATCCCGCTGTGAATGGTCTGTTCAAGGCCAAGGCCAGTCTTTTGTTGGCTGACATTTATTACTACGAAGGCGACTATTCTGCTGCTGCAGAAAAGTATCAAGGGGCTTTACTCGCTGGAGGAGCTTCAGAATTGGTAACTTCAGGAGCTGAACACGGCTTGGCTGCGGTTTCGATTCAAAAAAAAGAATACGACAAAGCGGCTGAACAACTTGAGAAATTCATCGGCAAATGGTCGACCCGCGAATCTTCGCTGAGCGGTGAATTTGGCGGAGACGATGCGATTGTGCAGGTTCCTGAAGCATTAGTGCAATTGTCATTGGTCTACAAAGAATTGGGCGATAAAGACAAAGCTCGCGGTGCCGTTGAGAAGGTGTTGAGTGTTTACCCTGACTCTCGCCAATCGGGAGCCGCCCGCAAAATTCTCTCTACGCTTTGAGTTTAGCAAACTAAGTTAGAGCACTCTTCTGAAAATTTATTAGATGTGTAAAAACCGCCTCAAAAACGAGGCGGTTTTTTGTTTTACGTGCATTTACTTCATAAATCCAATAAAATAAAGGCGTTTTAAGATGAGGTTGTGTTGTCGAGTAAGCGTTATTTAAAAGATCCTCTCAGCAAAATGCATTTTCAGTTGAGCTTGATAGGCGTGATTTTTTGCTTTGTGTTTGTTTTTTGGGGAGCCTGGATACAGTCTAAAGAACTTCTCTCTTATTTTGGAGTTTACCTAGTGGGTTACTCATTGAGTCTTTGGGGGGCGTTTCGCGGCTCTTCGATTCGCAGCCGAGTGGGGTTCGTCTTGCTAATCAGTTCGGGAATCTTCATTGTGTCTGAATTGATGGGGGATCGTTCAGATGCCCATATGGTTTTTTTGGTAGAGATGTATATCATTCATTATCTGTTTCAAAAAAACGCGACTTTTCGACACCTTCTCAAAGGCCTTGTTGCGGTTCTATTTGGAATTCTCATCCTTCCGGGAAATGTCTTACTCACTTCTCTAAAGCTACCTAGCTTCTATGTTGATACCCTTAATTATTCGCTGCTTGTAGCCTCGATGCTTGGCACTTGGTTGATTCTCACGGCCTATTTTTCTGCCAAAGAGAGCAAAAATGAGTCTCGGTCGTATGAGCCAGAACCGGGAGGAGCTCTGTGGAAGGCGATAAATCTGCGTATGTTAAGCCCTTTAGAAACCTTGTTGGCAACCCAAGAAATGGATCCAGAAGTCGTGGGTCAAGAAGAACGAGAGTTTATTCGCACAGCGTCTCATTCGGCGATAGCTGAATTGAGAGGGTTGCAAACCAAGCTAAAAAGCCTATTTGCCGAAGGGGCGGCAAAGCGTAAAATGACTTGGAATAAAGTAAATCCCTACCAATTTTTACATCGCTTTGAAATGCGTCTAGACAACTGGGGGCTAGGGGGGCAATTTGAATTTTATGTCGACGAGTCGATTCATTTTAGAGAAGTTAAACTGCCTGATGAGTTGCTTTACGAATGGTTAGGTGACTGGTTAAAGACTTTGGGTGAGTTGCCCCCTGGGGGGCAAGGGCGCATCGAACTCTCATTTAGACAAAAAAGAGTTTATTTGAAATGTCAGGGCCAGTGGAATATTTCTTGGGAAAATGCGAGACCGTCAGAGTCTTCAGAAAATGGCCATTGGTTGTCTTTTGCTTGGGAAGCGCTTAAGGCCGATTGTCAGAAATTTGGAATAGAAGTGGAAGGTGGATTGCAAAGAGGAGAGCTTTTTTTCTGTTTTGCGATTCCCTCAGAATTGAGTCTAATGGAATATCCTTTTCAGTTGCCTCAGAATCAAAATAGAGTGAAAGGGATATTGCGGGGTTTAAGTCTACTTTTGGTGCAGAGAGATTCGACTTTGGGGAGGCTAAACAAAATGAGACTCGAACACTTAGGCGCCGATGTTTACTGGGCTCAAGAGGGAGACGAGGCGATTAAAAATGCGGCGGTGGCGAAGGTGGATGCATTGATTGTTGATCCAATACATCTAGGGACTCCTCTGAATGAACTTTATTATCGCCTTAAGCTCGCCTCTGCTCGCTATGGACAGCCCCCGCCTTTGTTTTTGTGGTGCGAAGAAAATGAACTTTCTGAAGAGTTGTCTGAGATAAGAGCTCATTGGGATTCTGTGATTGTTCGGCCCGCAAACTTTATGGATATTGCCTCGAAGTTGCACAAATTAAATCGCAGGGTTAAAGTCTGATAAAAACCCTAAGGTGTTAAGTTTTTGCAAACCGGCCTCAGAGACACCTCAGAGGTGCCTCTGAGGTGTCTCTGAGGTGTACAATTCTTCGAATGTCACTGCTAATCGCCAATTTTCGAAAATATTCTACGGATAAAGCAAATATTAAAGGTGTCTTAGATTACGAACTAAATTTATTCACAGTTGTTGAATAATTAATGCGGTGAGGATTTGATGGAATGGATCTTTTTAGTTGGAGGAGGAATAGGGGGCTGGGCAGTGGCTTTTTTTTGGAGCCGTAGCCGTAGCAGGCTGACCGAATCGCAGTTGCAAGAGAATTTAAGCGAGCACCGACAAATGCTAGAGCTTCAAAAACAGAAGCTTGCAGAAGAAGAGGCTAAGAGGGTAACCTTAGAAAGTGATAATGTCTCTTTGCAGATTCAACTCGCTAAACTCGGAGAAACACTGAGACTGCGAGAAGATGAGCTCACTCATACTCAAAGTAAAAACAGAGAATTATCTGAAGAAAATCGAAACCAAGAACTCAACGAAACCCGTTTAAAATCTGAAACCCGCCATCTTTCAGAGCTTCTTGAAAAGTTGAATAAAGATAGAGAAGAGCTGCAAAAGCGAATGAGTGAAGAATTTCAGAATCTGGCCAATAAAATATTTGAAGAAAAATCAGAAAAAATGAATCAGCAAGCGACGTTGAAGCTAAATGATTTACTTAATCCTTTTTCTGAAAATCTTAAAGAGCTTCGCAAAAAAGTTGAAGACACCTATCAAAATGAGCTCAGAGATCGTTCGACTTTAAAAGGTGAATTGAAAAAATTATTTGAGCTCAATCAAACCTTGAGCCAAGAGGCAAACAATTTGACTAAGGCTCTAAAAGGTGAAAATAAGACCCAGGGAAGTTGGGGTGAATTGATTTTAGAGACATTGCTCGAACGCAGTGGATTGCGCAAAGGTTTTGAATATCAGACTCAAGAATCATTTACCAGTGAGGTTGGTCGCAGACTTCAGCCAGACGTAGTGATCAGTTTGCCTGATAATCGTCGCATGATCATAGATTCTAAGGTTTCTTTGGTGGCTTTTGAGCGGTATGTCAATGCCGATGATTCGCAACAGGCTTCTGCAGCCGGGCAAGACTTGGTTCGAAGTTTAAAATCTCATGTTGCCAACTTAAATTCGAAAGCGTATCAAGAGTTATTTCCTGATAGTCCGATAGATTTTGTCTTGTTGTTTATTCCCATAGAACCTGCTTTTGCAACGGTCTTGCAACTCGATGGTCAGCTCTTTCAAGAGGCGTTCGAAAAGCACATCCTTATTGTAAGCCCTTCCACATTAATGGCGACTCTTAAAGTCGTGGCAAACATTTGGCGTCAAGAAAATCAGAATCGCAATGCTCTTGAAATCGCTCGCCAAGCGGGCAGCATGTACGACAAAGTCGTGGCAATTTACGGCGAAATTCAAAAGCTAGGGAATCAATTACAAACGGTGCAAAAAACCTACGACAATACGGTGAAAATGGTGGGTGAAGGCAAAGATAATTTGATTCGAAAGGTGGAACGGCTCAAAGAGTTAGGGGCAAAAACATCTAAAAAGATGCCTGAGACGGCCATTGAAAGCGCTCGCGAAGAAGTCTTAGTTGAGAGTCACTCTCAGGATTGTTAGCTTTCTGATTCATGTCTGTATTTCAACTACAATCCGATTATGAGCCTGCGGGCGATCAGCCCAAGGCCATTGCTCAATTGCTTAATGGAATCAAAGAGAAAGATCAGTTTCAAGTTCTTATGGGGGTCACCGGGTCGGGAAAAACTTATACCCTTGCAAATGTGATTCAGAACTTGGGAAAAAGAACTTTGATTCTTACTCATAATAAAACTCTAGCCGCTCAGTTATATCAAGAGTTCAAAGAGTTTTTTCCCAAAAATGCAGTCGAGTATTTCGTAAGTTATTACGACTACTACCAACCCGAGGCATATGTTGTTTCATCAGATACATTCATCGAAAAAGAATCTTCAATCAACGATGAAATAGACAAATTACGGGTGAGGGCAACGACGAGTCTACTCACTCGAAAAGATGTAATTGTGGTGGCATCAGTGAGTTGCATTTATGGATTGGGTAGCCCCAAAGAATTCTATGAAATGATGTTGCATCTTAAGTTGGGGCAAGAAATCTCGCGCAAAGAAATTTTGAAACATCTAGTTAATATTCAATATACGAGAAATGATCTAGATCTAGGGCGTGGTTGTTTTAGGGCTCGCGGGGATGTATTAGAGATTCATCCCGCCTATGAAGATTTCATTTATCGCGTGGAAATGTGGGGAGACGAAATTGAAAGCTTGGCCAGAGTCGACAGCCTGACGGGTCAAATAGAAGAAAAGCTTTCAGAAATTTTAGTCGCTCCGGCCCGTCACTTTGTAAATCAAGGAACGGATGCTCAAAGAATAGTGAAAGATATTCGTCAAGAACTTGATGAGCGTTTGGAGTATTTTAAGTCAAAGGGAAAATTACTTGAGGCTCAACGACTTGAAACACGAGTTCGCAATGATATGGATATGCTCGCTGAAACAGGGTATTGCAACGGCATAGAAAACTACTCTCGCATTGTTGAAGATCGGGCACCTGGAAGCCGACCTTATACCCTACTTGACTTTTTTGGTGATGATTGGCTAATGTGTATTGATGAATCCCACGTCAGTGTCCCTCAGATTGGGGGAATGTTTGGCGGCGACCGCTCTCGAAAAATCAATTTGGTGGAGTACGGGTTTAGACTTCCTTCAGCCCTTGATAATCGGCCGATGAATTTTGCAGAGTTTGAAGGACTCTTTCCGCCTCAAGTGGTTTTTGTAAGCGCGACACCAGGTGATTATGAACTAAAGCGATCTGAGGGAATTGTTGTAGAACAGATTATTCGCCCAACAGGTTTGCTTGATCCCGTAGTTGAAATATTTCCTATACAGGGGCAAATGGATCGTCTTATCGATGAAGTTAAAGAGGTGATTCAAAGAGATGAACGAGTTTTGATTACGACGCTGACTAAGAAAATGTCAGAAGACTTAACGGATTATTTTGTTTCAATGGGAATCAAAGTGCGTTATCTGCATTCTGATATTGACACTCTAGAACGCAGTGATATCTTACGCGATTTACGCAAAGGTGTTTTTGATGTGCTCGTGGGAATTAATTTGTTGAGAGAAGGTTTAGATCTTCCTGAAGTGAGTTTAGTAGCGATATTGGATGCGGATAAAGAGGGATTCTTGAGGTCTTATCGATCGTTGATTCAGACCATGGGACGGGCTGCTCGCAATGCGAATGGTAAAGTGATGCTATTTGCGGATCGCATGACTGACTCGATTCAAAAGGCGGTTGATGAGACTCATCGTCGCAGGCAATATCAAGAAGAATACAATAACGAGCATGGAATTACTCCTCGAACGGTGCGCCGTCGTATTGAAGAGGATCTGCGCATTAGCGAAGAGGTAGAACTTATTGAGTCTTTGGCTTCAATAGATGTCGAGGCTTCAGAGGTTACAGAAGTCGATGTCGATTATTTCGCAATGAGTGTGGTTGAGATGCAGGCAAAAATGCAGGCGGCAGCGGTGGCGATGAAGTTTGAAGAAGCTGCGCTCTGGCGAGATCGAATATTAGAAATGGAAAAAAGGGGAGACGTGTGAAGATAATTATTGTGGGAGCGGGCACGGTGGGTGAGCAACTGGTTCATCGACTCAGTCGAGAAGAGCACGATATCATTGTCGTTGACCCTCACTTCAAACTAAGAGACCTAGAAGAAATGTACGACATCGGAACGGTTTATG
>JBNKYI010000128.1:0-6984 GCA_050300815.1 Fibrobacterales bacterium | reverse complement strand
CTTCATAAAGGAATAAAACATTACAAATTATCTATTTAAATAAATAATTATGTTTGATGCATTCATGCCACTGCATAATTTTTCCATTGTGTTGATGAGTGTTTTCAGTTTATTTTGCACATAGGACTTGTCTAGTGTTCAAATACAAATTTGAATAAAAAAGAAATTGAAGTTTCAAATAAAGACGAATTGTATATGGCCAAGGCCTTAGAGTTGGCCGTAGACGCGATGGAACGGGGAGAGGTGCCTATTGGTTGCTTGATTGTTAAAGAAGGCAGAGTGATCGGTAAAGGCTATAATCAAGTAGAAACCCTTAAAGATGCAACGGCCCACGCTGAGATAATTGCAATCACCGCCGCATCAGATGCTTTAGAAAACTGGAGACTAGAAGGTGCGACTCTGTATGTGACCTTAGAACCGTGCCCTATGTGTGCAGGGGCGATATTGAATAGTAGAATCCAAAGAGTGGTTTACGGATGTGCTGATTTGCGCCTAGGGGCTTGCGACACCCATTTTAAAATTCTTGAAAATAATCCTATCAATAGAGAGGTTGCTGTGCAAGGGGGAGTGATCGCCGAAGACTGTCGTCATCTGTTGCAATATTTTTTTAAAACCCGCAGAGAAGAAAATAAAAATAAAGAACAAGGTGTCCGCAAGACGAATCATGGATTAGGACATCTCTAACAATTCATTCATTCGAAAATCTCCTTTGATTGCTAATGGGATAACGAAGGGGATCGATAGCGTGATGGTGCAGAATATGGATCCAAAATTTCATCCTTTTACAGAGAATATCGGTGTAGAAGAACTTCCCGAAAATTTCACTTATCCCTACGCTTATGAAATTCACCCGCTGGCGCGGCGGGCTTGCGAAGAATTGCAAAAATATTTGCAAGAGCAACAAGAGTTTAACCACGATTTTGGAATAGATCATTTTGTTGAAGGGAGTAATGTCGGGAAAATGTTTGGGATCTTGCTGGTGAAAACTCCCCAAGGAGAAGTCGGCTATCTAGCCGCCTTTTCAGGTAAACTTGCCAGAAAAAATCACTGGTCTTATTTCGTTCCTCCGGTTGTTGATCACTTGGGCGAAGAGGGTTTTTATCGCAAGGGCGAAAAAGAGCTCGAAGAAATAAATCGAACCGTTGCAAGGATCGAGAGAGAATTAAAATTCGGACAATGGGCCAGTCACAAGGTGCAACTCGAAATGCAACGCCAAAGAGAAGTGCAGGATTTTAAAGAGCGTATTCAACAAAATAAAAAGCGTCGAAGTGAAGAACGCGCTCAGCTTATTGCCGAATATTCTAAAAAGAATTTAGAGGATCATCGAGAAGAAGATACCGAGAAAAAATCAGATGAAGGTGATTTTATTTTTCAAACAAAAGGCAAACTCATTGCCGAAAGCATTCAAGAGCAAAAAGACTTCAAAGAACTGAAAACGAGATGGAGAAATCGCATTGCAGAATGTGAAGAGCGAATTCAAGTTTTGCAAAATGAAGTGCTCAGTCTCAAAGAAGAACGCAAGAAAAAATCGGCCGCCCTGCAAAAGAAAATGTTTGATCAGTACGCGTTTTTAAACGCGCGCAAAGAAAAAGCGACCCTTTGGGAATTGTTTGCGCGAACACCTTTGCAAACACCCCCTTCAGGGGCGGGAGATTGTGCCGCTCCCAAGTTGTTGCAGTATGCCTTTAGTCGAGATTACCTTCCCTTAGCACTAGGTGAGTTTTGGTGGGGGCAGTCTCCTAAAGCAGAATTGCGAAGACATGGGCATTACTATCCCGCTTGCAAAGGAAAGTGTCAGCCCCTGTTAGCTCATATGCTAAGTGCGACATCGGTAGAACCTAACCCGATGCTTGCTAAACTCAGCGATCAACGCTCGTTTGAAGTCGTCTTTGAAGATGAGTTTTTTATCGCAGTCAATAAACCCGCAGAGATGCTCAGCGTGCCGGGAACGACCGAAGCTCCCAACCTATTAGATCTGGCGAAAAGACGTTGGTCTGAAGACTTAAAGATGGTGCACCGTCTTGATATGTCGACATCGGGAATTCTCCTGATCGCCAAGGGCGAAGCGAGTTACACTCGACTGCAAGAACTTTTCATTCGACGCAAAATACACAAGACCTATCGAGCGATACTTGAAGGCGTTCCTAAACATCGAGAGGGAAGGATAGAGCTGCCCATTGCACAAGATTATCTCAATCGACCGCGTCAAAAGGTTTGTTCTGTTGAAGGCAAGGCGGCTTTGACTCGTTATCAAGTGGTGCGTCAACAAGGCAATGACGTCGAGGTTCTTTTCTATCCTGAAACGGGGCGAACTCACCAATTGCGCATTCATAGCGCCCACCAAGAAGGTCTTAATTGCCCGATAAAGGGAGATGATCTATACGGCAAACGAGGAGAGAGACTTTATTTACATGCCGAACGTTTGAATTTTGTGCACCCTTTTACCGGGCAACGCATCGAAATTTACTCTCCGTCCCCTTGGGATTTTACAAGGGTTTCGTAGTCCTCCTTTTCTTTTGTCTATCTTTATTTCTAATGAAAAATGTGATTTTACTTATAGTGGCAATTATCGCCTTGAGTTCTTGTGCCGGGCCCGATGTGCGCCGCCTCAGCGAAAATTCAGAAATTCCAATGGCGACCCAATGGTTTGAGAGCTTTGAGCGCCGAGGAGAACCTCCGCTTACATCGGCGAGCTTAAGTTGGCTTGAAGAAAAAAAAGAACAGGCCGAACACTTGCCCGTTGATCAGCTCTTTGAAATGCCTTTTACCGATCGCATGACCATTTTATTGTTGCGCAGAGCATTTTATCTAGGCGCAAATCCTCTACCTTTTGACGGCGCCTCTTTGGGGATGCTGCTTTTTAAAGATCCGAGATTAAAGGGGTGGCTAACCCCTCAGATATGGGGGCCAAGCCGCGACTCAAGAGCTTATGCTTTAAAAAAAGATCCCGAACAGGCCTTGCTTTTTTTGACTCGTGAGGGAGATCGATGGAATTTGGATCTCGTGCAAAGCTTGCAGGTGGGTTTGCGACCCTTTGAGGTAAAATACAGCCGATTGGGAGCCATGGGAATGGGGATGGCGCTAAACCTCTTGGCCTTGCAAGGTGAAAAGGGAGTGGGTGAATTTTTGTTAACTCCGCTAAAGCCTTAGAGATGCCCTTAACAGAAGCGATTCCCAAAAGGATTGAGATATGAAGTTAGAACCCTGGAAAGTATTAGAACGGCGTCAAATACTCAAGGATCAATGGATTGATGTCGTTGCTGATCGGGTTCAGACCCAGCGAGGAGTCATGGATTCCTTTTACCTTTTGCGACCTAAAAATTGGAGTCTTGTCGTTGCGGTAAATGAGCAAGGTGAATTTATTTTGGTAAGACAATACCGTCATGGTCTAGGAAAAATTATTTGGGAATTTCCGGCTGGGGCCGTAGACCCCGACGAAAATTCGCTTGAGGCGGCTCAGCGCGAACTGCTCGAAGAGACAGGTTACACTGGTGGAGAGTGGCAAGTTTTAGGTGACTGGCCCTGTAATCCGGCAAATTTAACCAATACCTTTACTGTTTTACTGGCCGTAGGGGTCAAGTTAACTTCTCAGCAAGATCTTGATTTACACGAAAACATTGAGGTTGAAGTGTTTTCTAAGAGAGAGCTTATTGAACTCATTGCTCAAAGAGAGTTCAATAATCCCTTTCATCTCTTAGCCTATCATCTTATTCGCGAAAGATTAAACGAGTGGTAAATCATTCCTCGATCGGTTTTTACTTTTAAAATTAAAGTTCCCTGTTGGGTGAAAAGTTGAGATGCATCAGCGGTTTTGATGTCTAAGTCTCTTTCTTTGTTCCCTGCATGGGCAAAGAGCTTTTCTCCTTTGAGGTTATACACTTCGAGTTCTTTGATATACCCTTGTCCTAAAGTCAGATGCAATCCGTCGGAGTTTATCGACAATTGAAAATTCCCTTGATAACTTAGTGAGGCTGGGGGTAAAACGCCAGTGGTATGGCCTCCATTTAAGCTTTCTTCTTTGTAGGCGATGAACGAGGTGTACTGAGAGATTACGCCATAGTTAAGAGAGAGTTCGATGATGGAATCAACGATCGCAGGGGTTTGAACTTGCCACTCGAGATTTTTGATGATTTGCTTGGCCCAGTTTTTAGGAAGTGAGCCCATGAGTGTATCTGCGCTGGCAAAGGTGAAGTATTTACAAAATTGATAATAATCGGGATCGGCGTAGACCGTTGTGCAAACTTTGTGCTTTCCGCCTTGTCGGTATTTTCCAAAGAGAGAAAATTGCGCACCTTCACCGATGACCTTGGGTAGAGTTGAGGTGAAATCATAACCTTGCGCATCAGCCAGATCTAAATCATCGATGCGCAAGGTGTTGTAAGAGGCTTTTTGAAAAGCGCTGTTGGCGATCACGTCTAAATTCTCTTGCTCTGTCACGGTGTAACTCACTCCGTTGCCAATTTCAGCAGCTGTTTGCAAGAAATAGGCGTTGGTATTATTTCCCATGCCAAAGGTGATGAGACGAGGCTCAGTGGGATGCTTGCTCATTAAATCAAAGATCCGGGATTCATCAGTGATAAATCCATCGGTAAGTAGAAAATAGACCCTAGTGTATCCATAGGATAAAGGAATATCGAGCATTTTGCGAACGGCATCATAAAGTTGGGTTCCTCCGCGAGCGTAGATTCCATCTATAAATTGAGTGGCTTTTTGTAAGGCTTCAGAATTTGCTAAAACGGGTTTGCTAAAGGCGTATTCTGTGCGGTCATCAAAGGCCATCACTTGTATTTGCGTATTAGAAGAAAGCATGTTGAGAATTTTTTTGCTGATCGCTTTTTGATAATCGAGTGGCCATCCGAATTGGCTACCGCTGCGATCAATGAGAAAAACGGCTTCAATCTGCTTGTTTGGGGTGAGAAGAAAGTTGGGAGGAAGAAATTTTAAATTGAAGTACCCGCTAGAATCGCCCTCTTTGAAATACGAAGAGAGATTCATCACTTGCTGGGCTTCGGGAATCTTAATTTTAGCGACGACATCGCGATTGGGTTTGTCACCTTCTTCACCGGTAAAGACTCTTGTTCCCTGTGTCGTTGTTTGAGTTAAGAACGTATGTGTCGGGCTTGAAAGAGGAAAACGATCTCTGAGTAATAAATCAATGCTCAATTGACCTGGTGTGACCGAATCGGTTGGATTGTAACCGAGGTTGTTACTGGGTACTCCAATACCTCCTGAAGGAAACCGGGGTGCGATATAAGTGGGAAAGCTTAGGTGATATTCACCATCAGCGTACTCAATGGGATAAGACAAGCGAATGGTGACCTTGATTTCGGCCAAAGCGGGGATGTTGGCCATTGATTGAGCGAAGATATTAGGTCGAACTTGAGAAAGCAAAGCGGCTTGGTGTCCGGTATTTTGAAGAGAGTCATAGAGCTGTTGCGCATCTTCTTTTTTCATCAATTGAGTTGTAAAAATTTCTTCTTCGCTTTCGTAGATAAATTCATGAACACTGGCATTAGGGGGAAGCGGAAAATGATATTCGAGATTTAATAAGCTGTCGTGCGGATTGATAAAGTATTGGGTATAAATCAATTCAGCTAGGCCATTTTCAACGGTGCCGGTGATATTTATTCTTTCTGGTCCAAAAGATCGCTCAATGGCATTGACCGGATCAATGAATCGGCAGCGAATTTTGTCTCCCCATTCGATATCTTGAGCCATGATCGATAAGCTGACTCCCAAAATGGATAAAAGATATTTCATAAACGCAACCCCTTTTTGTCTACGATTAAATTCTTAAAGTTGGAATTTTAGGAGTAAATTGAAATCATTTACTCGTTTGCCAATATAAATACTAAATAATTTGTCTACAACAAAAAGTTTAAAATGCAAAAATAAAAGATGGGGTTTTATAGATTCGTTTTTGCTTGATCGAATAACAGCTCAAAGGATAGGGTTATTTTTTTGCTGTTGGCTGTAAACTCTGAGCGGACGGAATCCCCCCAAGTCAGCGGTGTCATTTGGACAAGTTGATGAAGTTGCTCAGGATTTAAGGGTTGGATAAATTCTAAGGATTTTGAGCCACCTGAGGGAAAGTGTTCAAAGAAATGCTGAAATACTTTGTCATTGCGATAAGATTTTTTTTGGTAAAAATCTCGGAGTTCGACCAAGTATGAATTTCCTGGGATCGTTTTTAGAAGCAAGCCATTGGGTTTTAAGCAACGCTTAAATTCTTGATATTGCGCGGGCGAAAGGGTGTTTAAAACAATGTCAAACTGAGACTCTTGCAAAGGAGCGCGGCTGAGATCGGCAACGGCATAAATACCTTGCGAGTACGTGGCCGCGGTGCGAATTCCTTCTTTGGCAAGATCTATCCCTACGGCAATTAGAGATTCAAAATGAGGTTCTAAGGCTTGTAAGAGTCGGTGGAAAAGAGTTCCGTCGCCACAGCCGGCATCGAGAATTCTCAAATGTCTTGTAGACCTAAAGGTCTGTAAAATGAGATTTTGCATTTCGATGACAAGAGGATCAAAGAAACCCGAAAGAGTGAGGGCACGACGAGCCGCGAAGAGCTCGCGGTTGTAATCGGTTTTTAAAGGACGAGTGATAAAATTAATGTAACCTTGGCGGGCGACGCTAAAGGCGTGCCTTTGATCGCATTCGACATTTCCCTGGTTATATGCGAGTTTTCTATGACAGAGGGGGCACTCAAAGCAAGAGAGATGGCGATGCAGATTTTCGAGCTTATGAGAATTCATTCACTTTGCAGAGTGCGCGATGGCTTGCCAACCGAGCGCTTCTTTGATGTGATCCCAACGATGGATTTCACCTTGGTATTGATAGAGTCGATAGAGGCGGCGCGCCATGCGACAGGTCTGTTCATAAGGAATACTCCCCACTTTATAGGTGTTCCACTCTATACTTAACGAAGGTGAAAGCTCTCGATTAAAAATATCGACGGGATCTCCTTCAACCACTTTCTTTAAA
>JBNKYI010000127.1:0-7050 GCA_050300815.1 Fibrobacterales bacterium | reverse complement strand
AACAAAGGAATACATGTAGGGTCTGAAGCCATCTCTCCACAAACAGATGTCGATACATGGCTTTTGCGCGCAACATCGCACACGTGTTTGATCATTCGCAACAAGCTGGGGTGATAAGGAGTAAAGCGGTTGGCAATGGCTTCGTTTGTGCGATCAACAGCAAGCGAAAATTGAATCAAGTCGTTAGTGCCTATTGAAAAGAAATCGACCATTTCAGCAAGGTCTTCAACCTGAAATACCGCCGAAGGCACTTCGATCATAATACCCACCTTGATATCTTCATCATAGGGTATACCATTTGCATCAAGACTTGATTTCGCCTTTTCGAGAAACTCTAACGTCAACTGCAACTCATCGACCGAAGAAATCATCGGGAACATGATTTTAATATTCCCCTCAGCGCTGACTCTAAGAATTGCACGCAGCTGAGTTAAAAAGATGTCGGGGCGATCTAAACAAATGCGAATAGAACGCCACCCCATAAATGGATTAGCTTCGTCTGTTCGGCAAATACCTTTGACCATTTTATCTCCACCCACATCCAATGTGCGAATGGTAAGGGGATGAGGGCGAATCTTTCCGAGAACAGAGAGGTAAGCTTCGTACTGCTCATCTTCTGAAGGCAATTGATTGTTAAAAAACAAAAATTCTGACCGAAATAGGCCTATGCCCTCTGCCCCATTAAAAACGACGCTAGAGGCTTCAACAGGCAACCCGATATTTGCAGAAATACGAACATAACGTCCATCTCTAGTAATCGGTTTCTCATCTTTTTTGCTGAGCAACTCGGTGGTGCGCGTTTCTAGATTCTTAATTTCTTCTCGATAGTATTTGATGTCTTTTGGCGTCGGATGTAAAATGACGATGCCATTTGTGCCATCAACGATAATCTCAGCACCGTTAGTAACCTCTAAAGAGATATTTCTCATCCCTGTCACTGAGGGGATTTTCATCGATCGACAAATGATTGAAGAGTGTGAATTATACCCACCTGAATCGGTCACCACAGCAAAATTAAACTTGCCAAAAAGAGACGTTAAAAAAGAAGGTGTCACATGGTGAGCCACATACACGGTGTTGTCAAACTCGACATCATTCTCAAAATTAAACTTGGCATCCGTTAAATTTGCCATCACTCGATTATAAACGTCGCGCAGGTCTTCTACTTTTAAAAATGCGGCCATCGGCGAATTTTCAAACTCAACACAGAGCTCCTCAAAGCGTTCTTGAAAAATGAACTCCGCGTTTTTCCGACGCTCTTTGATTCGTTGCACGACCTCATCAACGAGAATAGGATCTTGTAGCATAAGAAGATGCGCATCAAAAATACGCGCTTCATCTACTCCCACACTCGTGTGAACATAGTCTTTAATATGAGTAATTTCTGTAATTGCCTTTTGCACAGCGCGTTGAAACTCTGTGATTTCAAAAGGAATCCTTTGGGTCGAAATAGAGCGTTCGTGAACCACCGAGGTCGATGCTTCAATGAGTCGCACCTTCCCGATGAAAATTCCATTAGAACTCCCCAACCCATCTAATTGTCTACGCGCTACATCATTCTTCATGAAAATTATTTTCAAAGAGTTCCCGTAGCTCTGTCGCTACTTGATCCTCATCTTCCCCATCAATAAAAAATTCTACTTCTGCGCCAGGCTCAACAGCCAGCATCATAATATTTAAAATACTTTTTGCATTCGCAAGAATGCCATTGTATTTCATTCGCACATCACTTTTAGAGCGATTCGTCACTTCGACGATTTTGCCCGAAGGTCGAGCGTGAATACCAGCGGAATTTGTGACTTTAAGGGTAAAAGTATTCATTTTTTTTCTCCCTAAAAAAGATCAATATTTACATCTAAGCCATCTCGAAGAATACTCGCCAGTAAACTATCAGCCACCTTCACGGTGCTGCGCATTTCTGCGTAAAAGGCGGTATCATTCAGCAAGGCACCCGCTGTGTTATTTGAAGACTCAAGCTGATGAGTGATCGAACTCAGTCTCATGGTCACAGAATCCACGACACTCACCATTCGTCTTGCATCGACCGTCAAACTTTCGGCATGGCTCACAATGCGCTTCAACGCCGGGGTGTTATCATCTAAAAGCTGATTCACTTTAACAGAAGCACTGCGAAGATTATTTAAACTTGTTTGTAATGAAGGGTCTACTTTGGTCAGCAGACTGTCCACTCGGTTTTGCAATACCAATGTGTTGTTAACAATATCGCGAAAATTTTGCGAAAACTGCTGACGGGCAATCGTCGAGTCTACAATTTCTCGAACCGTCGCAAGTAAAACCTTAGAAGAATCAAAGACTTCACCGGCCCCAGCCATTGCTTCAGAAATTCCCGCGTCGCAAATGCCCGTCATCTGCCCCCCCACAGGAATCACTTTTTCACTCTTCCCTAACAGAATGCCTATTTGACGTTCACCCAAAAGACCAATGTTCTGCACTCTCACATCAGAATCTTCAGAAATTTCAATTCCTTTGCGCACTTCAATCCCCACCTCGACTTGGCGGCCTTTTAACTCAATCGCATTGACTTTACCCACCTTGACTCCGTTGACCTTTACGGGATCACCCGAGGTCAGAGTAGAAACTTGGTCAAAAAGAATGCGATAAGAAACGAGTTCTTCGCGAGGGTCTTTATCGTTGAGGTAAAATATTCCAAAGAGCAATATCAACAGGGCCCCCAAAAAGACAGAGGCCACGATGATATAACGCATTTCTGTTGATTCTTTCATTCTCTCTCTATTCTGTCTTTAGTCCAACCTGAATTTAAAAAATATCTGCATTGATCACGGTTTCACCTTGATTAAAAACGCTCGCTAGCGAATCGAGATTGCGCTTAAATTGGCTCCATTGAGTTTGAAATTCCTCATTGGTGAGGACTTGACCTAAACTTCCTTTGCCTTGCTTTAAGCTCTCTGAAATATCTGCAACCGGGGCTAACGCTATGGCCAATTGAGAATTCCAAACCTCTAGCTCACTGCGAAGAAATTTTATTTCGCGCAGCAAAGGTTTGAGTTCACTGTGAATTTCTTTTCCCTCTTGGCCTAAACGCTCTAACGCCGCCATTCCTTGACCAACGGTTTCTGGAATTTCTTTCGTGTATTTGCGACTTAATCTCTGAATGCGACTCCCCAATTGAATGAGGCCCACCTCGAGTTGAGCAAACTTTTCTTGTTGCAAAGAATCACCCAGAGTCGCTCTATAACTTTTGCCCAAAACATCTACCGCATCAATCAATCCTTTAAAGAATTCTTGCGCAAAAACAACTAGATGCACCGGACCCCGTTCAAATTCACCGACAATGGTATCTCCTTCTAAGTAGGGAGTTCCCCCCGGTGCCAATTGAATATCGAGTACCCGCTTCCCAACCATGCCCTTAGAACGCACCACCACTGTCGCCGATGTCGTCAGTTCAACTCCTCGCTCAAGTTCAATGTTGAGTAATGCATGCCCATCATTCGTTTCGCTCACTCCCACCACTTCACCGTGAATGGGGCCATTAACCCAAACCGGACTGCCGGGAGCCATTCCTCCTGCATCGACCACTTTAACAACATAAGACGTTCTAAAAAACAGTTGCTCATTTACAACAAACCACCATCCCATTAAAACCAGTATGACACCTGCTGAGATGAGATAAAACCTTAAGTCGCTTTTATTCATAACCGTGAAAATCTCGATCGAGCAACGGCGCATCATAACGCAATTCTTGCTGCCGTTTCTTTTCTTTAGAAGCGATGATCGACTTCAGCTTGTTGTTAAAATCGCCCGCCGTATCAATTCCATTAAGCTTCATGAGGGTATCCATCGCAATTACCTCGGCAATCACTGTGATATTTTTACCTGGTGAAACGGGAATCGTCACTTTGTTAATCGGTATTCCCATCAGTTCAACCATTTCTTTTTCAAGCCCCGTGCGTTGATAATCCACTTCTTTTTGCCAGTGTTGCAACTCGACCACCACTTCAACCTTTTTCACCTTGCGCACGGCGTGGATACCAAACAAAGTTCGGATATCGATAATCCCAATGCCCCTGACTTCCATATGGTGTTCGATAATGTGATTTGATCGCCCAATAATAGAGCTTCCCACTCGCGTGAGTTTAACCATATCATCAGCAACTAAGCGGTGCCCTCTCTCGACAAGATCAAGTACGCACTCTGATTTTCCAATATTTGAAGGACCAACAAAAAGCATTCCCACCCCATAAACATCAACGAGCGAAGCGTGGATGGGAGCTGTCGGAGCGAACCAGTCTTCTAAAATTTTTTGCGTCGTTTGAATAAATTGCAGAGTGCTCATTTCGGTAATAGCCAGTGGTATTTCAAACTGGTTACACATGCTGAGCAATTCTTCGTGAGGAGGCAAATCGTGAGTCAATACCCACAAAGGCGTTTGAAAGCGACTGAGACGCTCGAAGATCGCAATGCGCTGTTCTGAAGTCTGAGATTCGAGAAAAGCCCAACAGGTCGATCCCATTACTTGAACCCGATGGTAAGTGTAGACGTCAGTAAATCCCGCTAGCGCTAGGCCCGGTCGATTAATCGTAGGCTCTTTGATTTTAGTCACCAAAGTCGAAGGTTCGGTCACGAGACGCAAACCCAATTCTGCAGAATACGAATCAAAGAAGTCCTTAACAGGAAAGGACTCCTTGCGTAAAATCTCTACATCCAATATATTCTTCAGAGTTTTCAATGTACCCCTCAATGTAAATAAAATCGAGGCGAAAAGGCGCAGCCATAATCATTTAATCCGCATCGAGAGAATCCAACTTCTAGGTGCGAATCCCTACTCATTATCCGAGGTTGAAACAGCGAAACTGGGCCATGAGCTTTGTTCGCAATGAGAGTTGAAGCTTACACGCAAATATAAAGAACTCGACTAACAACAAAGGGTCGCCCTACTGAGCGACCCTTTGTTGTGAAAAGACCAACAGATTACGATTTCACGCCATGTCGATTTGCCCACCAGACAACGAAAGGCGAAGCGACAAAAACGGACGAGTAGGTACCCACTACGATACCAATGTTCATCGCCCAAGCAAATTCTCGAATGGCTGTTCCTCCAAAAAGAGAAATAATCACCGTCACAAAGAAAGTGGTCAATGAAGTGATCAATGTTCTAGAAACCGACTGGTTAATCGAAAGATCAACCACCTGGGTAAACTTGCCTCCCACTCCCTGAACATTCTCGCGAATACGGTCAAAGACAACGATCGTATCGTTCAACGAGTAACCGACAATGGTCAAAATCGCCGCAATAAAACCTGCGTCAACTTCCATTCCAAAGATGGAGAACACACCTAGAGTGATCATCACGTCGTGCGCTAGAGTCAATACCGCACCCAGACCAAAGGACAAACCCTGACGACCAAACCGGAACCAGATGTAAAAAATGATAATCAAAAGAGCCAATAAAATTGCTTTCACGGCATCAATTCGCAGTTCTGAACCAATTGTCGGCCCAACGAGCTCTTCGTTCATCACGTCTACGTTACCGTAGATCTGCAACGCACTTCGAATTTCGTTTGCCAAAGATTTTTGGTCTGCAGCATACTCGAGAGAGGCCAAATAGTGATTCCCTTCAGGGGAAGCCACTGTGCGAACTTTTACTTTGTCAAAGACGGGCGATTTTTGCAATTCCGCTTCAAGTTCATTGGTCGAAGCCGCTTTTTCTACATCAAGAGTAAGCAAATGCCCCCCTGTAAAATCCACGCCAAAGTTCAAACCTCTCGTTGCCAGAGAAGCGATAGAAATCAAGACAAGCACCACCGAAATACTCACTGCAAGCTTTGATTTCTTCATGAAGCCAATGCTGGGTTCATTAAGCGCCTTAAAGCCTTTACCGACGTTGACCTTTCCTCCCTCGCGAAGCATAAAGAGGTAGCGAGTCACATAAAGCGCAGTAAATAAAGTGGCAACAATACCAATCATCAGTGTCAAACCAAAACCTTTGACTGGGCCAGAACCGATCTTAAACAAAATAAATGCAGTCAAGAACGTGGTAATGTTGGCATCGATAATTGTGCTAAAGGCTTTTTCAAAACCCAAACCTACGGCCACTCGACCCGATCGACCCGCGCGAATCTCTTCTCGAATCCGCTCAAAAATGATCACGTTGGCATCAACGGCCATACCAATGGTAAGGATAATCCCGGCAATACCGGGCAAGGTCAACGTCGCATTGAAGGTAGACATTATCGCAAGAATAATGATCATGTTAAAGAGAAGAGCCAAAACCGAGAACAAGCCCGCTCCCATGTAGTAAACCAACATAAAGGCCACCACCAGTGCTAAGCCCATCAAAGAGGCCTTAATTCCCGAATTAATATTCTCTTGCCCAAGACTCGCTCCTACAGAGCGCAATTCAATGATGTTCATCGGTGCGGGCAGAGCCCCGGCACGCAACACGACGGCAAGCTGACGAGCCTCTTCAAAATCTCCAAGACCTGTAATCTGAGCCACTCCATTAGGGATTTTTCCACGAATGACGGGAGCGCTAATCACTTGATTGTCAAGAACGATTGCTAAACGATTGCCGATGTTATTACCCGTAATTTGAGCAAATTTCTTAGGACCGATTCCCCCCAAGGTTAGTGAAACCCCTACTTGGCCCGCATCAACAGACCCTTGCATACGACGGGGATTGGCATCGCGAATGTCTTCGCCTCCCATTTCGGCGTGGTGCTTAAGAATATAAAAGAGTTTTGCCTTTGAACCGTTATTGCCTTTTTCGAAGCCACGACCTAAGAGCAGTTGGACATCATAAGGGATTAAGTTTTGCACCTTAGGGTCTTCAAGAATTTTCTGAACTTTAAGAACGTTTTCTTCGGGAATCGCTAAATTCCCCCCAAAGTCAACGAATAGCCCGCTAAACGGACGAGCTTTAAAGGTTTCAAGGTCTTCGTTGAAAGAAGCACTATCGTCAGCCGCTTTTGTGGCCTCCTGAAGATGCTACTTGTGCCTCTTCATCTCATTGTTGGCACCCTCCTCGGCATCCTGATTGGTGACATTAGACGATGTCTTTATACTGTTGCT
>JBNKYI010000126.1:0-7058 GCA_050300815.1 Fibrobacterales bacterium | reverse complement strand
CCACTTGCTCGCGCACTAACCAATACCATTGTGGTTGTTTTGTTTTGGATGGTTCTATTGCTCTCTCTCTTTCTCAGAGATCAGTTGACGATTGACGTCATCTTGTTTGACTTGGGAAAGGCGGTTTTTATTGCTGGAGCGGGCTGGCTTTTTTTAATTATTCTCTGTGACACCTTGATTAAGTCGATGGTGGCTTCTGCCCGAATGAGCCAGGCGGATCGTTATAATGGGGGATTGATTTACCACGTGACTGAACCCAGTCTCGAAGAAAAGTCTTGGCAGAAAAAATACAAGAGCAAACATCCCGAAGAATTTCCCGAATAATTCAGAAATTTACAGCGATACACCCGTGAAATTATTAATATAATTCATGGAAAGGCTATGCCAGAAAGAAGTGTATCTCTTGGAAATTGAAGAACTTTGGCGACAGTATAAAGAGAATGGGAGCCAGCAGGCTAAAGATAAGTTGCTGGCCGAATATGCTCCCTTGGTTAAATATACCGCCCAGCGCATTTCTTATAATCTTCCTAAGTCTGTGGATTTGGGCGATTTGACGGGTGCGGGTGTTTTTGGACTCATTAAGGCTGTTGAGACATTTGATTTGTCATTGGGTTACAAGTTTGAGACTTTTGCGACTCACAAAATTCGCGGAGCAATTCTCGACGAATTGCGTTCTCTCGATTGGGTTCCCCGTTCGATTCGACAGAAGTCTAAGAGTATTCAGCAGGCGTATAGTTCTCTAGAGCAACAGTTGGGACGGATTCCCTATGATGATGAAGTTGCTGCGGAATTAGGGCTTTCGATGGCTGATTTTGAAAGCCTGTTAGGTGAAGTGGCCCCTTCAACCCTCATTTCGCTAGAAGAAAAACTGCCTGATCGCTCGGGTGATTCAAAGTCGTTGACTTTGATCGATACGATTGAAGACCCCAGTGGAACGAATCCACTTAAAGAATTGGGCTATCAAGAAGTCAAACGGATTTTAAAACAAACGATTGGCGAACTCCCCGAAAAAGAAAAATTGGTTGTGGCCCTCTATCACTACGAAGAACTTACTTTAAAAGAGATTGGTCAGGTCTTGGGAATTACAGAATCGCGAGTTTCACAGATTCACTCAAAGGCCATGCTAAAACTAAAAGGAAGAGTTCTTGCCAAAGTGAACTCGTAGATGGAGGTGCCCCATGTCGGGAATTAGCCCGTTGCAGAATCAGGATTCGGTTTATCGAAGTGAGGTTGCCGGATTACAGATGGCTGCGGAACAATCCAAAGAAGAGGAAGTGGCTAAATCCCGATTGGCAGAAGCCAAAAAAGAAA
The DNA here is from genome assembly GCA_050300815.1 of Fibrobacterales bacterium. Taxonomy (GTDB): domain Bacteria; phylum Fibrobacterota; class Fibrobacteria; order Fibrobacterales; family CAWVXU01; genus JBNKYI01. Next base: position 5,747 of record JBNKYI010000126.1, on the reverse strand, counting down.
ACGATGAAAAATTGCAGAAGGTGCAAGAAACCAAGCGGGTTGAAGCGGCAAATGAAAAGTCTAAAGAAGAAAACAGAGAAGAACGATCTAAGGATCATCCGGGAAAAAGCCTCAATGGTGGCTCTCTCCTTGACACCCTAGCCGAGTAATATGAAGCGAGATTATACCCCTTATCTAAAAAGGATTTCGGAATCCTTATTGAATTTACCGACTTTACCCACCGTTCACGCTCGATTGCTTGAAGTGGTAGATCACCCGAGGGCCACTGCGGCAATGTTGGCCTCGTTGATTTCTGAAGACCAGTCGTTGACGGCTAGACTCATCAAAATGTGCAACTCTAGCTATTACGGCCTCAGCTCAGAGGTCAATTCTGTTGACAGAGCAATTGTGATTTTGGGATTTGACGCTGTGCGCGAAATGAGCCTAGGCATTTCGGTCATCTCACAATTTGATGGAGAGTTGATTTCGGGGGCTTTGGATTTGACTCAGTTTTGGCGTCACTCCTCTTCGACAGCGGTATCCGCTCGTTATATCAGCAAAGAGTATCTAGGCAAAGAAGGTAAAGAAGCCTTTCTTGGCGGCTTGTTGCACGATGTGGGAAAGCTGATTCTAGTGCAATATCTCGAGCGGGAATTCACTCAAGCCATTACTCTTTCTAAAGAACAAAATCGCGCTTTGTTTCTCGTAGAACAAGAACTTTTGGGAGTAGATCACAGCCAAGTGGGAACTTGGCTTGGTAAAAAATGGAAATTTCCCCAAGGTGTACTCACCTGTATTGAAAATCATCACAACCCTTTGCTGGCTCGTGATCATCAAGAGGAATTGGCTTCAGTTTGTCTCGCTAATGTGTTAGTGAAAAAGATTGGGCAGGGCTTTTCAGGAAATCAGGTGTTAGACTTGGTTGATGAAGAAATGAATGAGTTTCTATCCCGCTTCTTTCCTATTGCTGAGGAGGGATTTTTGTCAAAATTGGAATTGAACGTAAAGAACGAACTCGAAAAATCAGAAAGTTTATTGAGACAAATGTTAAAATAAGACTTTTCTTGCGAGCTCTAAGAAACCCTTGGGCTTTTGCAAGGCAAAAGCAATTGTTACCTTAGCAAAATAAGTGCATTAAAAATAGAGAATATTCATGGGACAATCATCGATCACCTACTTCATGCAGAACGAAATCGCTTCTGAAGAAATTGAAACGGAGTTGTATAAGGCTGCGACAGAAGCATTTCGCCGAAGTTGGACTTATATGGAGACTTCTTTTCAGTTAGGGGGTCGCGCAGAAGAATTGGGTTTGCCCCCCAATCGAGTTGAAGCGGTTTTGCGCTCTGCCTTTGATTTAGAAAAACGCCGCGAGTACCATCAAGAAGAAATGGGTGAGAAGCCTTCGACAAAAACCCGTAAAAAATCGACGGCCGACAACCAAGTGGTGAGTCCTTTCTTCGGCAATCTTCTTATTCCCCCTAATTTTTTGGGTAAGAAAAAAAGTTCTCGTTATATCAATATCGAATCGGCAATCATTCCTTGGCCTTCAGACGAATGGCGGTTTGACTTGGCCGAACTGATTCATCGAGCATTTGACGCCGATGACCTGTTTGGAATCAACAAGCAATGGGATAGCGCAGTACAGTTGCAGAAGGTTTCTGATTATTTGGCGGTCAGAGAAAATATCCCTTCGATTGTGCGCGGTTTTGATGGTGAAGGGGCTTATATCCGCATCAATCCAACTCATGGAGAGAGAGAAACGGATGTACTGAATTATCGCCACGTTTTATTGCGCGTCAAAGGGCTTGAGCTCGGCAAGCAGCTGGCTTTCTTCAAAATGTTTAATTTGCCTTGCTCTGCATTAGTGAATTGCGGAGGCAAACACATTCAAGCCTGGGTAAAAGTTGAAGCTCAAGGCAAAGAAGAGTTTTTAGAGAGGGTGACAATCCTCAATAAAACCTTAAAAGAGATCGGTTTTGACATTGACACTCAAGAGGGTGATCCTCTTGCGAAGGCCGCGATTCCCGGCGTTTTGGTTGAAGGTAAACAACAGTATTTAATTGATTATGATTCGGGAGCGGCCAGTTGGGAAGAATGGGAGTCTTGGGCTGAGGCTTATCTCGACGGAGACCCACTGATTGAATCTTCCCTCAGTTATGATGAAGCCCCTTTGAGGTCTGTTGAGGTTGTTGAGAGTTTATTTAGGCAAGGATACAAAGTGTTGTTTTCTAGCCCTCGTTATAGCGGAAAATCGATGGCGGCCTTAGATATGGGTTTGTCTATTGCCAATGGGCAAGATTGGATTGGATTTGCAACTGAAGAGTCGGGCGTCCTCTATGTGAATATAGAGGTTGAGTCTGTTAACTTGGTCAATCGGTTGTTTGAGATCTCAGAAGTTAAAGATGTAGATGTGCAGTGTGGGTATTTTGATTTCTTGCACTTGTTGGGTATGGAAAAGAACATATCAGAAATTTGTGATTTTCTCATTAAACGCATTGAAGCGATCAAAAAATGGGAGAATAAACGCTATTCAACAGTCATTGTGGATGGCTTAGACAAAATTCCTGGATTCTTTAGTGAAGACACTAAAAATGGCGCTGATCGATATACTTCGGCACAGGCGATTGATAAAGTTGTCGTTCAGACGGGAGTCGCCTTTGTTATTGTAGTCAATGATGAAGCCAGACGAAAAATTCATTGGTCTCCTGATGTGGATGTTCTTTTGACTCCAATAAAAAATGCAGAAGATCAAAGTGAGTACGAATTAAAAGCGAGTGGTCGATTTGCGAAAAAAGGATTAAAAAACAGACTGGTTTGGGATTATCCCATTTTTAAGAGAATGGACAGTTGATTAACGAGGTGTTTCAAAGCGAAACGCAGATTTAATTTGAAACGATGCCTGTGGAGTAAGGTCGGCCCCAAAGTAATGGATTAAATTTTGTGGACTGGGCTCACTGGTATTCGAGCAAGGAGTTTGTTGTGAATGGAATGTTTACGGATCGAGTAAAAAAAGTAATGCAGTTGGCGCGAGAAGAATCGGTTCGTCTCGGCAGCGATTATGTTGGAACAGAGCATCTTTTGTTGGGATTGATTCGCGAGGGAGATGGCGTTGCGATCAATGTGATTAAAAACTTGAATGTCGATCTCGATGATCTGGCCAAAGAAATAGAGCGTTCGGTGACTACTGCGGGGGGAATGATGACCATTGGTCAAATGATTCCCTTTACCCCTAGGGCCAAAAAAGTATTAGAAGTCGCAGCTCAAGAAGCGCGCAGCATGGGGCACCGCTACATCGGAACAGAGCACCTATTGATGGCTTTAGTTAAGGATGACGATAGCGTGGCCTCTAATGTGCTCACGAATTTGAGCATTGACTACGAACGAGTAAAAGAAGAAGTTGAACGCATTTTAAACCCTGGTCAAAGCGAGTCGGGAGATTCGGCTCCTGGCGGTGGCAAGAAAAAAAGTAAAACCCCTTTTCTCGATCACTTTGGAAGAGACCTTACGCAGATGGCGCGTGAGGGGAGTTTGGATCCCATCATCGGCCGCTCTGAAGAAATTGAACGCATCATTCAAATTTTGAGTCGTCGCAAGAAAAATAACCCCTGTTTGATCGGTGAACCCGGTGTGGGCAAGACGGCCATTGTCGAGGGCTTGGCTCAAAAGATTGTCGAGAAAAAAATTCCTGAGGTGTTAGAAAATAAAAGAGTGGTCGTTTTGGATATGGCCACTGTGGTTGCCGGAACAAAGTACAGGGGGCAATTTGAAGAGCGTTTAAAAGCCCTTATGGTGGAACTTCAGAAAAATCGCGACGTTATTATTTTCATTGATGAGTTGCATACCATCGTGGGCGCCGGGGGCTCAGAGGGTTCTTTAGATGCCTCCAACATATTTAAACCGGCTCTCGCCCGTGGAGAATTGCAATGTATTGGGGCGACGACCCTCGACGAATATCGCAAATACATTGAAAAAGATGGTGCCCTTGAGAGACGGTTCCAAACGATTATTGTCGACCCGCCTTCTGTAGAACAAACCGTTGAAATTATGAAGGGGCTCCGCACGAAATATGAAAATCACCACAAGGTGACCTTCACAGATCGCGCGCTTGAGGTGGCTTCGGTGCTTTCAGAACGCTATATCAACGATCGCGCTTTGCCCGATAAAGCGATTGATATTCTCGATGAAGCCGGTGCCCGAGTCCGTTTAATCTCTTTAGAAATTCCTCCTGAATTGAGAAATAAAGAGAATGAGCTCGACGACATCATTCGACAAAAAGAAGATGCTGTAGAGCAGCAAGACTACGAAAAAGCCGCCCAATTGAGAGATCGTCAAGATCATTTGCGCACCGAGATAACCGAACTCAAAGAAGAGTGGAGAAACAGCAAAAAAGGAGAACGGTTAATTGTTGACGAGGCCGAAATTCGCGAGGTGGTCGAAAAAATGACAGGGATTCCCGTGACTCAGATCGGTACGAACGAGACTGAGAAAGTGCTCAGACTCGAAGAAGACCTCAGTGGGCGGGTGATCAGTCAAGAAAAGGCGATTAAAGCGGTAGCCCGTTCGATTCGGCGCTCGCGCGCAGGAATTCAGAATTCTCGCAAACCCGTGGGTTCCTTTATGTTTCTAGGCCCGACGGGAGTGGGAAAGACAGAGCTGGTCAAAACGCTAACCCATACACTTTTTGGAACAGAAGACGCTTTGATTCGAATTGATATGAGTGAATACATGGAGAAGTTTACGGTTTCTAGACTGATTGGAGCTCCTCCGGGATATGTGGGATATGACCAACAAGGTGGGCAATTGACAGAGAAAGTGCGCAAAAAACCCTATTCGGTGGTTTTGTTTGACGAGATCGAAAAGGCGCATCCCGATGTCTTTAATCTTTTGTTGCAGATTCTCGATGAAGGAACACTCACAGATTCGCATGGTCGCAAAGTCAACTTCAAAAACACCATCATTATCATGACCTCAAACGTCGGTGCTAAGTTTATTAAAAAAGGCACGGGCATGGGATTTAGTAAGTCGGGTGAAGATGCTGAATATGAGCGAATGGAAAAGAACATTCACGAAGAAGTGAAGCGAATTTTCAATCCGGAGTTTATAAACCGTATCGATGAATTGATTATCTTCCGAGCGCTTTCTCGTACGGATCTGATCACAATCGTCGATATCATGATACAAGATTTGCAAAAAAGACTCGACGAGACAAAAGTTCATCTCGATTTGACGAAAGATGCGAAGTTGCGCATTGTCGATGAGGGCTTTGATCCCTTGTTAGGAGCGCGTCCGTTGCGCAGGGCGGTGCAGCGTCTCATCGAAGATGAATTGGCTGAAAAGATACTCAAGGGCGAAATTCCCAACGAATCGACAGTCAAAATTCGCCTCAAAGAAAATCAGCTCGATTTTAAAGTGGCCTAGACTGCGGTCATTGTGTCAGCTTTTGTTATTTTTACGCTGCTCAGAGTCGACTCTGAGCAGTTTTACTTTAATATGAGCTCAGCCTTTGATGAAAATACTTTTTACTGCCCTGTTTGTTTTGCTTACCAGTCCCTCAGTATTTGCTCAATTTCTGCCTAAATCGCCCGCAGATTTCGGAGAGAGCTACGTGTCGGATATCCAGTTTTCTGGCTTGAACAATATTGACGAATCTTTGGTGCTACGCCGGTTGGGCATCGAAAAAGAGACGTCTTACACTCCCAACATCTTGCGAGATCGAATTCGTCAGGGCATTCGAGAACTCTACGAATCAGGGCTTTTTTCGAATGTGG
>JBNKYI010000125.1:0-7064 GCA_050300815.1 Fibrobacterales bacterium | reverse complement strand
GGCGACTGTGAATTGCACCGTTCAATACGAAGGCTTGCAAACAGTAACGAAGTCTAATGGAACGGAGATTACCATTTCTCGTTCAACAGAGTGTGTACTTACTGATGACCATGGTATTGTTCGTGGACGCTATCCGGTACCTTATGGTGCAGAGATTAAAATTAGCCATGATCAATCTGCCAAAGAAGGTGATGAACTTTTTGAATGGGATCCTTACAACTCGGTTATTATTGTTAATGCGAGTGGTACGGTTGAATTTGACGATCTCGTCAAAGACAAAACATTCATGGTTCAATACGATGAAGCGACCGGCTTGGAATCTTATCGTATCACGACCGACCGTTCGGGTAAACTGCGTCCTCACATTAACATTGTGGATAGCGAAGGACATAAAGTTGGGCGCTATGCCATGCCTGAAGGCGGATTTTTACAAGTGAAAAACGGCGAACTTGCCGAAGCGGGAACGATCTTGGTCAAGTTACCCCGTGCTGTGGGTAAAACCAAGGATATTACAGGAGGCTTGCCTCGTGTCGCTGAGCTTTTCGAAGCTCGAATTCCCAAAAATCCTGCGGTGATTTCTCCTGTTGATGGCCTAGTGTTTTACGGAGGTGTAGAACGCGGTCAACAACGTCTTTTCATCGTTGATGAAATTGATTATCGCAAATATCGCGAAGGCAATGGCGAAGAGTTGTATGGTCGTTTGCCTGAGTGTCTCAAAGTAACCAAACAAGGAATTGTCTGGGCTCTCAATGAAAATGGCGAAGTTGAAACCGAAGAAGGTGAAGACGGTGCTAAGAAACGTAAAACCCGTAGCAAACTGGTTGTACGCGAGCCTAGAGAATGTGACTTTATCTTTACAGAATCTGCATCAGAGCTGATTCCTCGCGGTAAGCACATGGCGGTGCACGATGGTGATCGTGTAAAAGCTGGTGAAAAGCTGTGTGAAGGCTCTGTGGATCCCCACGATATCTTGCGCGTGAGCGGTCCTGAGGCTGTACAAGAATACTTGGTCAACGAAATTCAAGCGGTATATCGCCTGCAAGGTGTAAGCATTTCGGATAAACACATTGAGTGTATTGTTCGACAAATGCTACGCAAGGTGACTATTTCTAACCCAGGAGATAGTGAATACCTCGAGAACGAAGAAGTGACCAAAACCAAAATTCGCGTTGTGAATGAGCAATTTCAATCCGAAGGGAAAAAACCTGCCGCGTACGAGCCCATGCTGCTCGGAATAACTCGTGCGTCTCTGGCAACGGATTCTTTCATTTCAGCAGCTTCTTTCCAAGAAACGACTAAAGTGCTTACACGCGCTGCAGTTGAAGGAAAGTCTGATGAACTGATCGGTTTGAAGGAAAATGTAATCATGGGTCGCTTGATTCCTTCGGGAACGGGTTCACCCCATTTGCGCAATATGCGCGTCCGAGATTTGGATGCTGCAGAAGCCATGGAAGCCCCCACCGAGGATTCAAGTGTAGAAGAACTCGTGGAGACCGAAGACTAAAAAGGGGGTTCTCCCCTTTTAGACTTGTTCTTCTGAGAGTTTTAACTAAATTTGGAGCCCTTAAAACATAAGGAGTACTTTAGGTGCCAACCATTCAACAGCTAGTGCGTAAAGGTCGTCAACGAGTTGAGGCCAAAACCAAGTCACCCGCTCTGAAGGCTTGTCCTCAGAAACGTGGTGTTTGCACCCGCGTTTATACAACTACGCCGAAAAAGCCTAACTCTGCTCTGAGAAAAATTGCACGTGTTCGTCTTTCTAACAAGATCGAAGTGACTTGTTATATTCCCGGCGAAGGTCACAACCTTCAAGAACACGCCATTGTTCTCATTCGCGGAGGTCGTGTAAAAGACGTGCCAGGTGTACGTTACCACATCATTCGCGGTACTTTAGATACCCAAGGTGTGAACAACCGTAAACAATCACGCTCCAAGTACGGGGTTAAAAAACCAAAAGAAAAAAAAGGATGATGACTGATGTCTAGAAGAAAAAAGGCACAAATTCGTACTGTTTTTCCTGACCCCAAGTACAACAGTGAACTAGTTACCGAGTTTATTGGGGTAGTGATGAAACAGGGTAAAAAAACCATTGCTGAAAAAATCGTTTATAGCGCGATCGAACACCTTGCGGATAAAATCGAAGGTGAAGAAGCTCCTTTGGAGAAATTCGAAGCTGCACTCGAAAATATCAAGCCTTTGGTTGAAGTTAAATCCCGTCGCGTCGGTGGATCAACTTACCAAGTTCCTATCGAAGTTGTACCCAAAAGAGGTAAGGCTTTGGCGATGCGTTGGTTAGTTGACGCAGCGAAAAAACGTTCAGAGCACACAATGGCTCAGCGCTTAGGTAATGAATTGCTATCTGCTCACAAGAGTGAGGGAAATGCGGTTCGCAAACGCGTTGAAACCCATAAAATGGCTGAGGCGAACAGAGCTTTTGCTCATTTTCGCTGGTAGTCTGTGACTTTGCTTTGAGCAAGTTTTTAAAAGCCCGCCTCATGATGAGACGGGCTTTTAACTTTTTCTATCAGTAGTTTCAATTGTCGTTCAGTTTTTCAGATTCATTTTTGAAATTTTGCAATATCTCTGTGAGTTTTTGGACGGTGATGGGTTTGATGAGGTAATGAGTGATCAGAGAGTACTCTTTTGCGCGTTCAATGTCTTCAGGATCGATGGAAGAGGTCACCACATAGATTAAAATGGGCTGCTTAATTTCCCATTTAGAAAGTTCATCTAAAAACTCCCAGCCATTGAGAAGTGGCATATTGAGATCGAGTAGAATCACATCGGGTAAGGGCTCGTCATTTTGAAGTTTGAGTGTGAAACCCTCAAGAGCATCTTTTCCATTTTCATAGGTCACAATCTCTTTAGTGAATTGGCTTAGCTCCATTAGCTTCTTCATCGTAAAAATGAAGATTGGATCGTCATCAATAATACAGGTTACTTCAACACCAGACATTTCAACTTCTTTCTAGATACACCACATTTTCTAAAGATTAAAAGGCAAATTGCAAAACGGGCAAGGGCCTTAAATTTGTGATTCATTTAAACGATACTTAAGTGAATTTGTGACAAAATTTCATTCTTGGCTAATGTGGCATTTTGTTGAGGTGGCTTAGAAGAGAGAAGGTGATTTTTTTACTGATGAGATGCATCAAAAACTCGTTTAGAAATTTTCGATAGATGAATTCTAAGAGGCTTCTTGCAAACTATATTTTCAAAAAATTGGCTAATCGCAGGAGTATGGATTGAAAAATCATTTGTCTAAAAAAGTCTGGATCTTTCTGCTTAGTGTTTTAGCGTCGGGAATGATGTCGTGTAGTGACCCGGTCTCTTCAGAGAAGTTAACTTCTTCAGAAATTAGCTTTGAAGGAAAGTTAGTTCCCCAATGGGGAGACTATTATGAGCTTGAAGTTCGGCTCACTCCAAAGCGGAATGAATACGATTATGTATTGCTGAATTCAACGGATACCTTTTATGTTGTGCAAGACGATTTAAAGAAACGCTTAAACAATCAGGGAAGCATTTATTCTGCGAACTTTAGTGCGACAAGCGATACACCCATTGATGTTGTCTTGTATTTGAGCAAGGCAGATCAGCACTTGCATTCAGTGGTGCAGATTCCTCAGAGAATACACAGCACCGATCTGAGCGTGAGCATTGATTATTTTGCTAAGTATTCGTGGAATCCCGAAAATTCAGATAAGTTCGAAGTCAACTGGTTTGCAGAGTGTGAAACAGATTCAGCGCGTTTATCAGAGAGTTACGAGCAAGTGGCCATAGAAGCGCAAGGAGTGGCTGAGTGGGATATGAATGCCTTCTTGGGCCAAGCGGCGTTTAAGAATGGCGCTTATTGCAAGCTATCAGTAAAGGCGATTCGCAGCGCTTGGGGTGAAATTGATTTCAATTTTGCTGCAGGTGAGCTGGTGGCCGAGCAAATTGATGAACGTGCGTTTAGCTTCACGCTAAAATAGGGTTGCGATTCCTATATTTGGTGCATGGGTCATATATCCCTCAGAATTTGGCTTACGCGTTTTGCCACTTTAAATTCAGTTCTCGCTGTCTTTTTGCTTGTGGTTAAGCACGGTTTTGTTCTCAGTGTAGATACGCACGAAGCCCTTGACCTCTATTTCAATCTAGTGACACTGGTTCTTGTTGTTGATCGATTGTTCTCTTCTCGCAAGAGTTGGGTCGATTACCTGAAGAAATACTACCATCGAAACTTAAACCTCACACTATATGGGCTGAGCTTCGTCGTCTTTTCTTTTTATCCGCAGTGGGAGCATTTCGACAAGATTACCTCGCTGTTTGTATTTTCTGAAGCAATTATCCGCACGGCTCTGGCGCAATTTTGGTTAAAGAAAACCATGCTGCACCAAAGGATTATTTTACTCAGCTTCACTTTTCTCATCGCTTTAGGAACACTCATCTTAAGTTTGCCCCGCTTTCAAGAAGAACCTCTGTCGTTTATCGACACGCTTTTTGTGGCCACCAGTGCAGTTTGCGTTACAGGGCTCAGCCCGATAGATATTTCGCAGAGTTTTACTCACTTAGGGCATTGGGCTTTGATGGGGCTTTTTCAGCTAGGAGGCCTGGGGCCGATCACTCTATTGGCCCTAGTCAGGTATCTCACTTCAAAAGACAATTCGGTAAAAAAGAATTTCGCCGTTCAAGAAATGCTGTCGGTTAAAACATTGGGGCATCTTAAAAAATTGATTATTGTGCTTTTTGGGGTGACCTTGGTGACGGAGTTTATTGGAGCATTGGTTCTTTACTTCAATACCTCAGCAGAACAAGATTTCTTTTGGGCGCTTTTTCATTCGATCAGTGCGTTTTGCAATGCGGGATTTTCTCTGCAGACTGACAGCTTAATGAGCTTCCAAAACAATCAAGCCGTCATTTTATGCCTATCGATACTTATTGTCATTGGGGGATTGGGCTTTCATGTGCATCTCGATGGGCTGAAATATTTGAAGGGATTTGTGACTTATAAGTATTTCAACAAGAATAGAGAAAGACTGAAGCCTAAGTTGGAACTGCAATCGCACATGATTCTGACCAATACGGGGGTTTTAATCATCTGCGGAACGCTATTTTTTGTGCTCTTTGAGTGGAATAACTTGCTATCGCAATTGAATTTTTCAGATGGATTGTCAAATGCTCTTTTTCAATCCATCACTTTGAGAACGGCGGGGTTTAATTCGATTGACTTTACGCAGTTGCACCACGGCACCACTCTGTTGGCGATGATATGGATGGTGATTGGAGCAGGTGCAGTTTCAACGGGAGGTGGGCTAAAGGTGATCACCGTCAGTTTGATGATTGCGACAATTAAAACATACCTCACGGGGTCTAAAGAAGTGCGCATTCACTATCGCACGGTTCCATTGAATGTCGTTCAATTAGTGAGTTCGGTGGTTTCGCTTTATCTGTTAACTTTGGCCCTGACTTGGTTTGCCCTCTGCTTAACTGAGCCACAACTCGATATGATTAAACTTTTATTTGAATCGATTTCAGCGATAAGTACAGTGGGGCTGAGCTTAGACACGACCACGCAGTTAAGTGGATTGGGAAAATTTGTGTTGTGTATAGCGATGCTAGCGGGGCGTATAGGCCCCTTAACGCTGTTGGCCAGTTTTGTTAGTCGCCGCCGTAATGGGGGAGACACGTACCGTTATCCCTCAGGTAACTTTTCAATCACTTAGGAGCTTTTCATGAAGTGTGTAATTGTAGGACTCAGTCAGTTTGGAAAAATGGTCACCATGGGCCTTTCTCGTTCGGAGTGTGAAACGGTGGTGATTGATCCGAACTATGAGGATGTTGAGCGGATAAAAAATCGAGTGACATTAGCGATTTGCGCAGAAGAGCCGAGTTATGATTTGTTTCAAGATCACGACTTGTTGAACTCAGAAATTTTGGTGGCGGCGATAGCAAATAATTTTGAACATCAGGTCTTGCTAGTGGCATTAGGGGCGCGCATGAAAATTCCGCGCATTGTCGCTCTTGCGCGCAGCCCTGAGCATCAAAGTATTCTCGAAGCTGTTGGTGCACATCTAGTGATGCTGCCTGATGAAGAGGCTGCGAGCACCCTGGTGCAGCGCATTGCCTTGCCCAGCGTTGAGCGTTATATTGAACTTCACGATGGATTTGCCTTGGTAGAAGTCTTAGCGCCCGAAGAGCTTCACAATAAATCAGTTATAGAAATCGGTCTGCGCGAGAATTATAAAGTGAACTTGGTAGGGCTTTCGCGTTGGATCGAAAAAGAAGATGAAAAGTATTTAGAATTTAATCCCGTTCCCGATCCTAAAATGCCGATTCAAGAAGGCGATATTTTGCACCTTGCAGGAAGTGATCTCGACTTAGTTCGATTGCTCGAGCTGTAAACAAAGTGTGAGGCTTCTTTTTATTCAACGAGAAGTGAATTTATCAACTGAACACAGAAAATCCGCACCAATAGATTGGGCCAGTTAGCTAACTTTGCCTAAGATCCTTTTTCTTCTAGCTAAGCCATTCATGAAAAAAACATATCACGATCTAGTGATTCGACAAATCCCAGACCCTAAATTGGCACAGGCAACGCCACAGAGTGAGCCGTTGGCATCAATGAGTTATACGCGTGAGCTCAAATTAAAAAACAGGGCATTGTCTGATTTTTTAAAACATTATGGGTTAGGGGAGTGGATTCCAGAAATTACTCCGGTGGCGAGTTCGCGCAATTATCGTACGACGTCTAAAAGAAGGGTAAGAGAGACAAAGGGGCGCTTTGAGTTGTTTAGCAACACAGGAAAGTTCCAAGATGGATTATCGAGCTCTTCTCTTGAACCTTCACAGCATCACGAAGTCTATCAATGGGTTCTTCATTGGATAAATGAACCTAGAAATCAGTTTATTGCCCGCCGGTTAAATTGGATTATTTTGCGCGGACACAACCCTAACCGCCTCCATCTGATTTTTAATATTGGCAAATTAGATGCGGCTTCGATCAAGGCGTTTAAAAGTTTGCCTCGTCGAATCGAAGATGAGCTTAAACAAGTCGTGGGAGCAAGTCTATATTTTGATCCTTCACT
>JBNKYI010000124.1:0-7078 GCA_050300815.1 Fibrobacterales bacterium | reverse complement strand
AAGAGATAAAGCTGAGATGACGGAAATATGATCTGCAATTTTTGCAAACGTTTAATAGCTTCATCGCGCCGATCTCTGGCTAGATAATTTGACATGCGCGAGCTCAGGCCCCCGTACAACGCGATGAGGCCCTCTCGATTCTTTTCGAGAATGTCGTGGGGAATTAAGGGGATCCCCTGATAATTTTCAAGCCAACCAAAAGAGACAATCTTCATCAAGTTGTTGTATCCCTCTTGGTTTTCTGCTAGCAATACCAAGCGATCAGCAACGGGAGCACTAGGAGGCCTTGAGGGATCGTAAGCATTTTCGAGATCGAGATAAATTTCACAACCGATGATGGGTTTGATGTTGTTGTATTTGCAAGCGAAGTAAAATTCGAGAATGCCAAACATATTGCCATGGTCGGTCAAGGCTAAAGAAGTCTGACCGTATTCAACGGCTTTTTGTACCATTTTTCCGATTCTGATCGACGACTTAAGCATCGAAAATTCAGAGTGATTGGTCAGATGGACAAAACTCATGAAAACTCCAAAAACGGTTAGTGAAACCCCTGTGCAAAGGTATGAAATTTAATCCATGACTCTAATTTTTTTTATGTTCTCAACGGCGACTGATCGAAACTCTCCCGAAGGAAAAACCTTGCCATCAATAGAAATGGGATCTGTGACATTGTTTAATTCTTTAGGAGTAATGATAAAGGCTTGACGAGAATCGATCATTAGAATTTCGAGTCGACCATCGGTTAGAATGGCATATTCAATGACCCTTAGTCTTTCATTAAACGAAAGCTCTTGTAAACCACCGCCATATTTGCCGAGCTCGCCAATACGCAAATCCATTTGCACAGGCTCTTTCTCAATATAATCGGGAATCGCAGCAGGGGTGCGACGTTCTTCTTTGAGTTTTGGTGTGCTGTAGGATTTGAGCACGGGTTCGGGTTTAAATTCCGTTAAGTGAAAGCCAAAGGTTTGCACAACTTCAACAACATCCGATTTAAGATTCTTGGGCAAAACAAATCCAACTCCAGGAACCTCATGCACTTTCCAATCCCCATATTGAGGAAGCTCTTTGATCTGTGTAATGATTTTAGGATCGTCGAGTTCTAAGAAGAAGACATCGCAAAGACGCGCCCCTTCATGAGTAAAAATCCACTGTTGCAGCGCTTCGTTAACATTAGCAGGTAGGGTGTATTCTGCGAGGTTCTTTTTGAGAACATCCGTTGGATATCCAGAGGTTAACAAATTGTTAATACTATCGGCCGAAATTTTATAGGTGCAGAGTTGGTCTTCGCGTAAGCACTCGCCAGCGAACTCAAGTAGAGAGGCCGATTGAAAATCAGACCCTAAGGGTAGGTGAACTTCGAAATTGGGCAAAAAGTAAACAGGCATATCCACATTAGAAATAGAATCTTGGGCTGAAATTCCGGTAAGCAGGCTGTCTTCAATGTGCAATTGCAATTTACCCGACCACCAAAACCATTTAATCAAAGGGCTGAGTTGATGCCAGTGCTCAAGCTTTCCCCCTTGATAACGAGTAAAAGATGAAAATAACGTTGAAAAATCTTCAAGTGAGCTCCCCTCTTTGAGTTTTTCTTGCAAAACAGTAATCACCTCTTCATCCCATTCAATCAAATGTTGAATCACCCATTCAGAAGGTTTGGGGTAGCCATTTTTTTCGAGGGCAAAAAACGAATTTAAACGCAATACGAGCTGATCGGAATTTTGTTGAACGAATTGGTGTTTGGCTAGATAGTTCAACAGCAATTGCAGTTCTTCTTCTCGCGAATCATTTTCTTCGATGAGGGGATGGTCTAATTTGAGACGAGCTTGCATTTGAGAAAAGAAGCGTTTGTTGACTTCACCGCTTTGTGAGATCGGCATAGGATGAGTGAATAAAAATGAAGCCGTGGCGATTAGATGCAAATCGAGGCGCTCTCGATAAGATTTTCGCAATCCCTTGACGGGTTCTTGCACAAAAGAAATTTTCTGCAATACAAATTTTCTAAAATCGCTAAAACCAAAAAAATGCGATTTATCTTCAGTGCTTCTAAAAATCAATAGATTCCAGCAGAGTTCATTGAGGGTGTGCTTGAGCAAAAATTGTTCGGCAGGAGAAACACACCAAGTCAAGTCGGCTAAAGAACGTCCTTCTTTACCAGCGACATAGATGTTGACCAAGATTTTTTGTTGCGTTTCATTGAGTTTGTCCCATTGGCTTTCTATAAAATCAGGAGACAACAACTTGTCTCGCACTCCCTTGATAATTTTGCTGTTTGACACAAGTCCTGATCCCTGGGGCTGATTCTTTTGGTAGACCATGTGAATTAGAGACTTAGGGGCGTTGTCTAAAAAAATATCGATACTCGTCATGAAACATCCTTGGCCGCCCAATCCATTTTTTGAGGTTTTTTGGGCTAGGGGGCAAAGGTAAAAAAAAGAGGCTGTCCTGTGAGACAGCCTCTGAGAGTCCTTGCAATTTTTGGTTAACAATGGGCAGATTATTAACCGATGAGTCCCAATACTCCCTGAGGAACTTGGTTCGCTTGAGCCAACATTGATGTTGCTGATTGCGAAAGAATCTGATTGCGGGTAAATTGCGTCGATTCTGAAGCAAAATCCACATCGCGAATCCGCGATTCTGCATCTTGTGTGTTGTACTCTTGGTTGGCAAGGTTATTGATTGCGTGTTCAAGACGGTTGACGTATGCACCAATATCAGAGCGCATATTGTTGACCGATTTGATCGCATTATCAATAGAGCCAATCGCTGAAAGTGAAGAGGCTTGGGTTGAAATCCCCACTGAAACGCCCGAACCTGTCAGTGACAAAGATCCTGCAGAAATAGCGTCAATGGTGACTTGCAAGTTATCCACTCCAGCGCGGTCGTTAGCGCCGATGTGAAGAATACAAGAGGCCGAACCTGCACCACCAAAAGAAGTGCTTCCCCCCCAGATCAAGGTTTGTCCGTTGTACTGGGCAGATTGGGCGATACGGTCAATTTCATTAACAAGAGCAGTGAATTCCTGATCTAGATAAGAACGGTCAGTCGAAGTCAGGGTATCGTTCGCAGATTGAATAGAAAGTTCGCGCATCCTTTGCAGAATGGCTGACATTTCATTCGCCGCACCTTCAGCGATTTGCAAAAGGGCGATTCCATCTTGAGCGTTTGACTTGGCGCGCCCCATGCCCCGAATTTGCGTGCGCAGTTGTTCAGAAACTGAAAGACCGGCAGCGTCGTCCGAAGCGCGGTTAATGCGCAGACCTGTTGAAAGTTTTTCGAGGGATTTGTTAAGACCAAGATTTACACTTTGCAGTGAATTGGTCGTGATCATTGATGCGATATTATGATTAATTCTCATGGCGTAACCTCCGTGTTTGATGAGAATGGCTCTCGGTGCATCCTTGCGTTGAGGGCCAGTGCCTTAGCACTTTCTGTATATCGACTTGGCTTTGGGAATTCTTTACCTTTTCTAAGGAATTTTTTTCCCGTTGAGTTTTTTATAAATCAAAAACTCCCGAAGGCCTTGAGCCCCCAGGAGTTAAGGTACGCCAGTACTTGAGAATCTTTATCCGATAAGTCCCAATACGCCTTGAGGTATTGAGTTGGCTTGGGCCAACATCGAAGTCGAAGATTGAGAGAGAATTTGAGAACGAGTAAATTGGGTCGACTCTGCGGCAAAATCCACATCGCGGATGCGAGACTCAGCATCTTGAGTGTTATACTCTTGGTTGCTCAAGTTATTAATGGCATGTTCGAGACGGTTGACATAAGCACCCACGTCAGAACGCATATTGTTCACTGACTTGATGGCCGAGTCGATTGTTCCGATAGCGGTTAAGGCACTCGCTTGTGTCGAGATACCCACTGTGGTGCTTCCACCTGTTAGAGACAGAGCTCCAGCGGTCAAGGCGTCGATTGTGATTGAAAGGTTATCTACACCGACCTTGTCGTTGGCACCGATATGGAGTAAGCAAGATGCTGATCCTGCGCCGCCAAAAGAGCTTGTACCTCCTGCAATCAATGTTTGACCGTTATACTGAGTGGATTCAGAAATACGATCGATTTCATTGACGAGAGCGGTAAATTCCTGATCTAGATAAGAACGGTCAGTCGAAGTCAGGGTATCGTTCGCAGATTGAATAGAAAGTTCGCGCATTCTTTGCAGAATAGACGACATTTCATTCGCGGCCCCTTCAGCGATTTGCAAAAGGGCGATCCCGTCTTGAGCGTTTGCTTTAGCGCGGCCCATACCGCGAACTTGAGTTCTTAATTGTTCAGAAACTGAAAGCCCAGCCGCATCGTCCGAAGCTCGGTTGATGCGAAGTCCTGTAGATAGTTTCTCGAGAGATTTGCCCAAACCGGCATTGTTTTGGTTACGGGCTGCTTGGGTAATCATAGAGCTGATGTTATGATTAATGCGCATGGTTTACCTCCGTGTATACTTTTGCGTCCTTGCATTTTTAGATTCTGGTAGGGCGTACCGTCCTCTATTTGTGGATATCGGGAGGCGCTGAGCAAAACTTGAATCTTTTTTTAAAGTTTTTTTTAAAAAAAGATTTATGAAAAATTAAGTCATTGAATTTCAAGGTGTTTTAAATTTCGGATTTTCAGAGATTGGAAACTGGCCTGATTGATTGGTGCTGATTTTCCAATCTCAGCTGATAAATGCAGCTCTATTTGAACAAGAAGGAAGCTTCACACTTCGCTTGCAGGTCAGAGTATACTAACGCTCTTGAGCATTGCCATTTTTAGCTCCAATCAATCAGGCCAGTTTGGGGGAATTTTAAAGAGCTAATTCCTTTTTTTGCTAACTTTAATCCAAATTTAACGACCAGGTTTTCTTATATGAAAAAACCAGATCCCGCTATTCTCGTCATTTTTGGAGCCTCAGGCGATTTGACTCACCGCAAACTGCTCCCTGCGCTTTTTTCTTTATACAAACAAGAGTTGTTTTCTGAAGAATGGGCCATTGTCGGTGTAGGTCGCAGCCAACTCACCGATATCGAATACCGCCAAAGCGTTCGCGAAGACTTCGACAAGTATTCTGAAGGAGAAGTGTTTACTCCCGAACAAAAAGAGGCTTTTCTTAATAAACTCTATTTTGTCAGTTTAAATACCAGCAGCTCTGAAGAGTACCGAGCCTTGTCTGAAAAATTAGCTGAAGTGACTCAAACTCATAATATCCCCGCAAATTATCTTTTTTACCTCTCAACGCCTCCCAGTCTTTATCCCATCATTCCCGTGTGTCTTGCCGATCACGGCCTCAACTGCGAAGATGAAGGTTGGAGAAGGCTGATTGTCGAAAAGCCCTTTGGATACGATCCCCAATCGGCTCTTGAACTCAATCAAATCATTCTGGCCCACTTCAAAGAGCACCAGATTTATCGCATTGATCACTATTTGGGCAAAGAGACCGTACAAAACTTGCTCGTCTTCCGTTTTTCCAACGAGATTTTCGAGCCCCTTTGGAGTCGAAAATACCTTGAGTACGTAGAGATCACCTCGGCGGAATCTCTTGGGGTTGAAAAACGAGGCGGTTATTACGATCAATCGGGCGCCGTCAGAGACATGTTGCAAAATCACCTTCTGCAAATTTTAGCCATGGTGGCCATGGAGCCCCCCGCCCATTTCGACGCCCGCTCTGTGCGCAACGAAACCCTTAAGGTCTTTCAATCTTTACGCCCTCTTGACCCCGAAACTATCGACCAGCACTTGGTATTAGGTCAATACACGTCTTCAATCGTCAAAGGGGAAAGCTTACCCGGATACCGAGAAGAGCAAGGGGTTTCTGACGAATCCCGCACAGAAACTTATGTGGCCCTCAAGGCCCACATCGACAACTGGCGCTGGAGTGGTGTTCCCTTTTATATACGCACAGGCAAAAGACTGCCCACTCGAGTGACCGAAGTCGTGCTTCACTTTCGCAAAATACCCAACGCCCTTTTCGGAATGTCATCTACCGATGCCCAACGCTCAAATATGTTGGTTATTCGCATTCAACCCGACGAAGGAATTCAACTTTCTTTTGGCCTTAAAGAACCTGGCTCTGGATTTAGAGCCAAAAGAGTCACAATGGACTTTCACTATAGCGACTTGTCTCACACACGCGTGCCCAGCGCTTATGAGCGTTTGCTTCTCGATTGCCTATTGGGAGACGCCACCCTCTATGCCCGCGGCGACGCCGTAGAAGCTTGCTGGGATTACATTGCCCCGGTTCTCGACTACAAGGCTAAGGCCCATCTCTTTGGTTATCCCGCGGGAACTTGGGGCCCAAAAGAAGCCGATGAAATGCTTTCAAAAGATTCTTACACTTGGAGATTCCCTTGTAAAAATCTGACCAACGATCAAAATTACTGTGAACTCTGATATGAAAAACACCTTTAAAATTTATCCCAATCAAAATGTTGTCGCGACTGCTGTCGCCGAGGAGCTGTTAAAAATCAGCCTAACCTGCGCTAGCGAAAGTCGCACAGCCCATATCAGTTTGAGTGGAGGAAGCACGCCTAAAAAGCTCTTTGAAATTTTATCTCAAAAAGAGTATCTCGATTTTGTCGCCTGGAAAAACCTCTGTTTTTGGTGGGGAGACGAAAGATGGGTTCCCCACGATTCCCCTGAAAGTAACTACGGCGAAGCCAAACGCATTTTATTTGATCACATTCCTGCAGACGCGCTAAAAGTCGAACCCGCCAACACCCGTCTGCCTGCAGACGAAGGTGTCGCCGAATACGCTCAACGCATGGCCGAAAAGATTCCTTTTGTCGATGGCGTTCCCGTTTTTGATTGGATGATTTTAGGTCTAGGCGATGATGGGCATACCGCCAGTCTTTTTCCCAATGGAATTGATCTGAGCCTAACAGGAGTCACCGCTTTGGCCCACCATCCCCAAACTCGACAAGCTCGGGTTTCGTTGACATTAAAAGCTTTAAATCAATCAAAACGCATTAGCTTTCTAGTCACCGGAGCCAGCAAAGCCGACGTTATCAAAAGTTTAATTGAAGAAACCGACGACTCTAAATCTTGGCCTTCTCATGCCGTGGTCAATCCCCTAGGCGAGAGAGAATGGTATCTCGATCAAGCC
>JBNKYI010000123.1:0-7109 GCA_050300815.1 Fibrobacterales bacterium | reverse complement strand
TACCAGACGTTTCATGTCGAAGGGTCTAAATAAACGCACTTGAAGCAAACCTGCCTTGCGGCCCGTTTTTTTTAAATAATCTAAGGTTTCTTTAACGGTATCGCAACCTGATCCCATCATAATAATGATATCTTCAGCATCATCATCACCATAGTAATCGTAAATTTTATAAGAGCGACCCGTTAATTCAGCGAGTTTGTCCATTGTCGATTGAACTTTATCAGACAATTCATCATAAAATGTGTTGACAGATTCTCTACCCTGAAAATAAACATCTGGGTTTTGTGTGCTCCCACGCAATACAGGGTGATCTGGATTTAATGCTCTATTGCGATGGGCAAATATCCATTCATCATCAATCATCTCTTTGAGAATATCATCAGAAAGGATTTCAATTTTATTTATTTCGTGACTTGTGCGAAATCCATCAAAAAAATGAAGAAAGGGGAGTCGGCTTTCTAAAGTTGTGGCATGTGCAATCAGTGACATATCATGAGATTCTTGAACGTTGGCTGCACAAAGCATGGCAAATCCAGTAGAGCGAGCGGCCATTACATCAGAGTGATCGCCAAAAATACTCAGGGCTTGAGCGGCAAGAGAACGAGCGGCGACATGGATCACGCAAGGCAAAAGTTCTCCAGCAATTTTATACATGTTAGGAATCATCAAGAGAAGCCCTTGAGAAGCGGTAAAGGTGGTGGTGAGAGCGCCTGTTTGTAACGCTCCATGCACCGCACCAGCAGCTCCTCCCTCTGACTGCATTTCTGCTATTTTAGGAATAGTTTCCCATATGTTTTTTCTTTCTTCATGTGCCCATTGTTCAGCCAATTCTCCCATGTTCGAAGAAGGGGTTATGGGATAAATGGCACATACTTCAACGAGTCGGTAAGCGACATTAACCGCCGCTTCGTTTCCGTCTATCGTTTTAAAACAGTTCATTATAAACTCCTGTTGCCATTTTAGGCTTTTATCTTTGAGTTAAAGGGTGTAACCATAAAGAAGTTCAAGTATTCTATGATAAGGATCGAGTGATGTATCTTAAAAATGAGAAGTGGGCTGAGGGAGCGCGAACTCAAAGGATGGCCAATCTAACATGACGCGAATGACGTCATAGATTCCAAATAAATGACAAGATTCGCTATAATTCGGTGCGCTCAAAACGTGAAGACGCAATGAATCTTCCATTTGATTAAAATCAAAAGTCAATTTTTCTGAAATCAAAAATGCAGAGAGTTCATCGGGTGTTTTTCGAAAACACTCCTTGCGAAATTCAGGACTGATTTCAAAAAATTTGATGAGCTTTTTAACGTTTTGGATACTCATTTCGAACCCCTTCTAAAAAGTATTTAATGCAGACTCATACAGCCTTGACTTATCGTATCTCCATAGGTATAAGGCTTTAACTCTGAATTGAAAAAGCAAGCAAGGTTGTCTTCTAATTGGGTATTTATGGCTTTATAGGTTTTGAACCCGTATCGTCTAAATAAACTCAAAGAAGATGAAGTGTATGAGGATGATATAATGCTATCAATCCCCATACTTTTTAAATAATCTAAGGTGTGTGATTTATCTGTGTGAATGGAGCGGTCAGAATCCAATAACTTTTCGACATTATTGATTTCAACCGAGGAGTCCATTCGTGTGAGTAGATTGTTGATGTTCAAGATTTTTAGAGCGTCGTCATGTGAATGCATTATCCCAACATAGTCGGCTGAAGCTAATGTTTTGGCCACAGTAAATTCGTCATTGACGACATCTTTATTCAAGTAGATCATTACACACATAATGTTTATTAACCGTTCATTTTTTGACTATTATTCAGAGGCAATGCATCCAGAAGGGCATGAAATGATAGCTTGTTTAATGTCGGACTGATACAAATTCAGATCGACATCTTTCACTTTCATTACGCCAGAGGCATCAAAGACCTCGTCGCAAATAGATTCACACATTCCACACATGGTGCATTCTGCTTCTGACTCATCTAAATAAATTTTGTTAATCATTTTTATCCCTTTCATTGTCGATGAACCTAAAGTACGAGTTCAAATGAACTTTCGGGTGATTCTTTGTCTTTTTTATCAAGGAAAAGATCTAGAATCTTTGTGAGCATGCGCAGGGCGCCGGTGTATCCTACCGAAGAGAAGTAACTATGACCCACACGGTCAATAATAGGGAATCCAAAGCGCAAGAAAGGAATGTCTTCATCTCTAGCAATGTATTTGCCATAGGTGTTCCCAATTAACAAATCTACGGGTTCATTTTTGATCAGTTGATGCAAATAGAACATGTCGGCTTGAGGACCATTTTTAACAACGGCTTCGGGTAGACGTTTTGCGATCAAATCATTCATTCGACTCATAAACTCTTTGCCCATTGATCCTGAAATGACGTAAACGGGCTTCATATCGAGATCAAGCAAGAACTCCGTTAATGGAATCAATTGATCGGGATCTCCGAATAGAGCTACGCGTTTACCATAAAGGTATTGATGCATGTCAGTAATCATATCCATTAATCGACCGCGTTCATCTTCAATAGATTCAGAGACGCCATTTCCGGTAAACTTGGCAAGCCGTGAGACAAAGCGGTCTGTGGCTGAAATTCCGATGGGAATATCTAACTCTTGAAAAGGAACCTTGGCTTTTTTTTCTAATGCCTTAGCGCCAGCAACAGAGCAGAAATGTCCAAGAGCTAAGGTGTAACGACTTGCTCCTGCTTTTTTAATATCAGCAATTTTGGTGCCGCCTTTAGGATAGAAGACATGTTCACCACTTTGAGGCGCATCTAATACGTCAGATGTATCGGGGAACATAATGGTGTTTACGCCCATCTCTTTAGTGATGCGTTTAATTTCGCGCATGTCACTGGGTTCTACCCAACCAGGTATGATGTTGATTGTATCTGTTTTGACATCAGAAGGCTCGGGAAAAGTTTTAGCAATGGATTGAACCATATTAGAAAAACCCGTAATATGTGAGCCCACATAGCTTGGGGTATTGGCGTAAATCAAATATTTTCCCTCAGGTATTTTGCCTTCTTCTATGGCCTTACCTGCAATTTGATTCACATCATCGCCGATGGTTTCAGAAAGACAGGTGGTGTGAACAGCGATGACCTCGGGATCATAGATGGTGAAAATGTTATCAATGGCCTGTAACAAGTTTGCTTGACCACCGAACACGGACGAACCTTCGGTGAAGCTACTCGTAGCTGCCATAACGGGTTCTTTGTAATGTCTGGTGAGGGTGCTGCGATGATAAGAACAGCAGCCCTGCGAACCGTGACTGTGTGGCAAACAACCATGAATACCCAATGCCGCGTACATCGCCCCGATGGGTTGACATGTCTTGGCTGGATTTACAGTGAGTGCGTTTCTTTCGATCAATTCACTGGGAGTGTGTCGTAATAGCATGATAATTCTCCTTTAATAGCTACTCACGCTACGTAAGCGGCATCGAGAGTGGGTTTTTGACGCCAAGGGGGGGTGATTTTTTTCCAGATATCTGTATTTACCATGCGATTGATGTCGTTGTAGAAGTTAATCGCTCCTTTAAATCCAGCATAAGGTCCACCATAATCATAACTGTGAAGTTGTTTGAGAGGCACGCCCATTTTTTGTACCGCATACTTCTCTTTAATGCCAGCGCAAAATACCGCAGGTTGGTACTGTTTAATAAGAATTTCAGTTTCAATGTGCGATATGTCATCAATGACTAAAGAATTGGCATCCATGTCAGGCATCATGCCTTTGTACTCACTGAGGATGACTCCTGCTTTTTTGAGGCGTTCTAATTTTTCAGGAGAAACTCTCGATTTGTATAATTCGGGATCCGCTTCTACTTTGAGTTCTTCAATGTTGCGACTGTCGGCATCGATTTTTATTGTGGGAAGTACATCGCGCCCTTCATAATCATCGCGATGACCAAACTCGTAACCTGCACTCATGGTTTTCATTCCCAGTTCAGAAAAGAGTTCTTGATAATGGTGGGCTCTGGATCCGCCCACAAAGAGCATCGCCAGTTTTCCTTTAGTTCTGGGGTAAATTTGATCTTGGGCGTGCTTAACGGCAGGCATTTCTTCGGCGATGACTTTTTCGACCTGCGCTTTTAGTTCGTCATCTTCGAAATAATTGGCGATTTTACGAAGAGATTGTGCTGAAGCCTCGGCACCGATGAAGTTTACCTTAATCCAAGGAATACCATACTTGATTTCCATCATCTCACCGATATAGTTGATTGAGCGGTGACACATGACTGCATTTAAATCAGCGGTGTGTGAGCGAGCGAAATGATCAATGCTTGAGTTTCCGCTGTAAGATGCCACCAAGGTGATACCACATCTTTTGAGTAAGTCTTCAATAACGAAGGCATCGCCACCGATATTGTATTCTCCAAGCATGTTTATTTTGAACTTTCCTTCTGGAGAATCTTCACTGGTTCCAACCACATGTTTAAATATGCCGTTGTTGGCAATGTGGTGACCTGCTGACTGACTGACCCCTTTATAGCCTTCACAAGAAAATCCAAAAACATTAATTCCCAATTTTTCTTTCATCTCACGAGCGACTAAGTGTACGTCGTCACCAATCAGACCCACAGGACAAGTTGAGAAGATACTGATTGCCTTGGGTTTAAAAATATCATAGGCCTCTTGGATCGCTTCTTTGAGTTTTTTCTCTCCACCGAAGACAATATTTTCATCTTGCATGTCGGTTGAAAAACAATAGTTCATAAAGTTTTCACCATTCTCACCCGCATCGGTTTGATTTCGACGAGTTAACCAGCTGTAAAATCCACAACCAATAGGGCCGTGAGTGATGTTGATGATGTCGCGAGTAGGCCCTAATACCACGCCTTTACATCCCGCATAGGTACATCCCCTTTGGGTGATAATTCCAGGAATGGTTCTGACGTTTGCCTGAATTTCAGGGATCGAATCTTCACCTTTGATGACCATGGATTTTTGGCGTTTACGAGCGACCTTTGGGGGGTACTTTTGTAAAAGAGCATCTTTTACTTGCTGTGTTCTTTCCATATCTTTTTCGTTACTCATGACAAATCTCCTATGGTTTCTAAAGCTCCAGATGAATCCAGCACGGTCTCTCCGCTGGCTCCTTTGGCAGTTTCTCCTGTCCTCACACGAGTTGCTTCAAGAATAGGCATCACAAAGATTTTTCCATCGCCTGCGTGACCTGTTTGGTTGGCTTCAATGATGGCTTTAACGGTGCGATCGACCCAATCGTCAGAAACGATTACCGTAATAATTCTTTTGGCCACTAACACAGGACCTTGCCCCAATTGATTAATGGCTTCTTCATAACCTGATTCTGCGCCTTGCAAAATCCGATAGTCGACCATTCCTTTGCCGCGGCCTGAAACTTTGCCTGTAGCGGTAAAAGAGGATACACCCACTTCGGCCAAGGCTTCTTTTGTTTTGTTAATTTTATTTAACCGAATGACAGCCATTACTTCTTTCATATTTTCCCTACACTTCTTTAATGCCTGAGCTAATGGTGTAAACTTCTTCAACGGGTGAAACAAATACTTTACCGTCTCCGTAGTTACCTTTATCTCCAGTTTTAGCCAATTTCAGAATAATATTGATTACGTATTCTTTGTCTTTTTCGGGAATAACAAAAAGCAGCAACTCTTTAGGTAGTTCATCATAAGTGATTTCACCTACTTTGAGCCCGCGCTGCTTGCCTCTGCCGTGAACGGCGACGCGAGTTACCGAAGGATAACCTGCATCAAGTAATCCAGCTAAAATTGAATCTGATTGTTGGGGTCTGACGATTGCTCTTACCATGATCATTTTTTGATTTCCTTATTAACGGGTTAAATGATGCCGAACTCAATTAAAAGATCTTCTAGTTCTTGCATTTCAAGTGGAGTGGGAACAACAAACATTTGATTGTCGTGAATTTTGTTGGCCAATGCGCGATATTGATCGGCTTGAGGATGCGAGGGGTCGAATTCAATTACGGTTTTTCGATTAATTTCGGCTTTTTGTACCATGTTGTCGCGAGGAACGAAATGAATCATTTGGGTTCCTAGTTTTCTGGCAAATTCTTTAATCATTGCCTCTTCATTGTCAACCATACGGCTGTTACAAATGAGGCCACCTAACCGAACTTCGCCCGCTTCGGCAAATTTTTTAATTCCTTTAGAAATGTTATTGGCGGCATACATCGCCATCATTTCACCGCTCACTACGATGTAGATTTCTGTGGCTTTACCTTCGCGAATCGGCATGGCAAACCCGCCACAAACAACGTCGCCTAATACGTCATAGAAGGCATAGTCGAGATCTTGTTCGTAGGCGCCCAATTGTTCGAGCAAGTTAATGGATGTGATGATGCCACGGCCTGCACAACCTACGCCAGGCTCAGGTCCACCTGACTCGACGCAATTAGTTTTGCCATAACCGCCTTTGATCACGTCTTCAAGTTCGACGTCTTCACCCTCTTCGCGAAGGGTATCTAAAACGGTTTTTTGAGCTAGACCACCGAGGAGTAAACGAGTTGAATCCGCCTTGGGATCACAACCGATCACCAAGACCTTTTTGCCCATTTCGGCTAGGCCCGCGACTGTGTTTTGAGTTGTTGTGGATTTACCGATTCCACCTTTTCCGTAGATAGCAATTTTTCTCATTTGATCACCTTTTGATAAAAAGTTTGTAATAGACTTTATATCAAATAGTGTGCCTGTTTTTTTAGAGATAATAGAGTGTGTTGAAATGAGATTTATTTGAGGAAAAATGAAGGTTTTTAATCGATTTAAGTATCATTATGTGAATGATGAGCAAAATGTTAATCGCTCTCTATTTGTCGTGTAGGAATTGCACTACCTTGGGGTAGGATTTCTTTTCGATATTACCTCGAGGTAGGATTTAAAATATTCCAACTAGTGAAATAAAAAAGATCTTGCCTGTAAAGCAAGATCTAATAAGTCGAATTTTTATGACGAAAAATAAGAGGGGGATTTTGGAGACTTCTTCTATTCACAACCTACCATTGAAATTGTTTTTTGGGGGATAAAATCGGTTGCTTCATAATCGAAGTTTAGAGGACAGGTTTGAACGGGCTCATTGATATTGTTAAAACTTAT
>JBNKYI010000122.1:0-7122 GCA_050300815.1 Fibrobacterales bacterium | reverse complement strand
GGTCATCTTCTCGATGAATGACATCGAGCAAACCTTCGCCTTGGCCATAAACATTGCTTGAAGAAATAATCATGACTTTGCTTTGGGGAGAATAACGCCTCACGGCATCGAGTAGGTTGTGGGTCCCCAGTATGTTAACTTCAAGAGTTTCGTAGGGTTTGCGATGAGAAACCCCCTCGTTCTTTTGCGTAGCTAGATGATAGATCTCAGCAGGTTTAAATTTTTGAATCACCGCAGAAATAGAAACGGGATCTAAAAGCTCGCCTTCAATGTAGCGGACGTGCTCAAGCCGGAAGGCTTTGGGGGGTGGGGTGTGAGAGAAAGAAAGCAAATCCCCTTTGTTGCGGGTTAAACTCCCCAACAAATGAAACCCTGTCGCTCCGGTTCCTCCGGTGACTAAAACTGACATTGACTAATCCAATAAAATTCGAGTGTTAAGGCTTTATCACATCCCAGGACATATCGACGAGTTCTCGGTTGACTGCGCTGGTGAGGATAACCTTACCAATTTCTGTTGGCAAAATAAAGACCCGTGTTCCTTTATCTGCTTTTTTATCAACTCCCATTGCTTTCCAGGCTTCAATTTTATCGACTTCAAAAAATTGAGGCATGCCTAAGGCATTGAGCAAATGGGTTTGCCGTTGCTCATCCGCAGCTGACCACAATCCCTGCAATGTCGCAAGTTTTCCGGCAACTCGCATTCCCAAAGAAACTGCAATTCCGTGACTAAACTTCTCGTACTCTGTTAATTTTTCAATGGCGTGGCCAAAGGTATGACCGTAATTGAGAATCGCCCTTATTCCCGATTCTTTTTCGTCTTGAGAAACCACTTCTGCCTTAATGGCACAACAGCGGCTAACGACATAAATGAGAACATCGGGATCTCGATTGAGCAAGGCCTTTATATTCTGGTCGAGATAGTCGAAAAAGGCTTTGTCCCAAATCACACCATACTTGACCACTTCGGCGAGCCCCGCCAAATATTCGTCTTGGGGCAGTGTCTCTAAGGTTTTTAGATCAATAAAAACGGCTTTTGGCTGGTAAAAAGCCCCAATCATATTTTTTCCTAGAGGGTGATTGACTCCCACTTTTCCTCCCACAGAGCTATCGACCATTGAGAGCAAAGTGGTGGGAATTTGAATAAAGGGAATTCCTCTTTGGTAAGAAGCGGCTCCATAACCCGCCATGTCTCCGACTACACCTCCGCTGAATTGCAGCAAAGTGGTCTTGCGACTATAGCCTTTGCGCAGCATAAAGGTATAAAGCCGATTTAAGGTTTGCAGTGATTTAAACTTTTCACCCGAAGGAAAGCGAAATAGGCGGCAGGCCCCTACTTGGCGTTGCAATTCTCTAATTTGATCTCTTTGAACGTTATAAACATTTTGATCGGTTAAGAGCAGATATTCGGTTTCTAAACTTAGCCCTTCTAAAACGGCACCAAAATGTTGAACAATTCCGTGACCAATAAAAATGGGATAACTTCCTGAAGGGGTTACCACCTGCACGCTTCGATAGTTCCAAGCCGCGATCTGAGCTTGAATTTGTTGAGCCAAGCGATCAATGCTGATTTTTTCGCAGCTTTTAACTGAGAAGTCTGCCTGAGAATAAAAAGGCTCGCGCTCTTTAAGCATTTGTGCAATTTTGGCTTTGCGTTCTTCGTCGCTGAGCCCAGCCATTAACGGGCGAGAATTTTTGCGTGAAATTCGTTCGTTTAAAATATCGAGAGGGGCCCAAAGGCGAACCAATATCCCCGAAGACTTGATGATCTTCACCGCTTCGGGTTGGGTGAGGGTTCCACCGCCAAGGGCAACCACCACAGAGCCTCTTGCAGAAATTTCTCGAACGGCTGAAAGCTCTAAAGATCTGAAGTGAGCCTCTCCTTGAGAAGTGAAAATTTCAGAGACCGTCTGATTTTCTCGAGCTTCAATAAATTTATCGGTGTCGATGAATTCAAATCCCATCATCTTGGCGGTTGCTTCGCCAATGCGAGATTTTCCCGTTGCCATAAATCCAGTAAAATAGATGATCATGGCTGCTCCTAAACTTCTACATGCTCAAGGCTTTCAAAAAAGTACTCCTCAGGAGCTTCTTCTCCTGTCCAGTACTCAAAGGACTTCATCCCTTGATAAATCAGCATTCCCATTCCTGTAACCACTTTACAGCCTCGAGCGTCTGCATACTTGAGCAACTGAGTCATTAGGGGATTGTAGACAATGTCGTATACCACCTGATGAGAGTGAAGTTGATCGGCATTTAAAGGCGATTCTTCGACATTAGGCGCCAGACCCAGTGGAGTTGTATTAATGACAATATCGACGGTGCTTGAAATTTCTTCGTAGAATTCAAAGGTGATTGAGCGGGCAAAACCTTCGTGGTAATGATTGAGCTGGTCGGCGAGCATCACTCCTCGCTCTCTTTTGCGAGAAACCAAGGTCACTTTTGAATTTTTAGAGTCGCGGGCCAATTGAAAGGCAATGGCGCGGGCCGAGCCCCCATTTCCTAAAATGGCAATGTGTTTGTTATCGTAGTTTACGCCATTGGCGTCGAGATTTTTTAGCGCTCCATAGCCATCCGTTGTGGTTCCTCTGAGTTTTCCATCTTTCCAGTAAATGGTGTTGACGCTTTCGGTCAGAGAAGCGAGCTCTGAAACTTCATCTAAGTAGGGCATGATTTTAGATTTGTAGGGCAAAGTGACATTTGCACCGTGAAAGCCCATGGCCTTAAAACCTTCAATCGCGACTTGAAGTTGGTCGGGCACTGTCTCAAGAGGCACATACACATAGGGCAAATTCAGTTTGCTAAAGACATGATTATGCATTTTAGGAGATTTAGAATGTTGGATCGGATTACCAAAAATTCCGATCACTTTGCTTTGCGCGTTATTCATAAGAGAGTATTTCGTAGTGATTTGGCACCTAAGTTAAATTTTAGCGCTAAGCTTTGCAACAAGAAGCTTTAAACCCTTTGCTTTTTTAAGGCATTAAAAAAAACGAGATAAACGATATTACTCTTCGAAGTGAAATGCCTTTTGAGGCACTTTCAAACCCACCTTAATTAGCCATTGGTGACGTTCTTTAATCAAGTGTCTGCGCAACTCTTCGACTCCTTCGCGAGCGAGTGCGCTGACAAAAAGAGCATCGGGGAATTTGTGTTCTAATTCTTCGCGAGTCTCTTCGTCAAGAACGTCGGATTTGTTGAACACAAGCAGTCGCGGCAATTCTTCAGGAATCAATTCGTTGAGTACTCCCTCGGTAACTTCCATGTGCTTTTGAAATTGTCGAGAGGTTGAATCCACTAAGTGAATCACTAGGTCTGCATTTCTTACCACACTTAATGTCGACTTAAAACTCGCCACGAGATGGTGGGGGAGTTTGCGAATAAAGCCCACGGTGTCTGAAATGATAACCTCTTCGCCAGGAGCCAAAAAGAGTTTGCGCGTGGTTGAATCAAGAGTGGCAAACAATTGATCGGCAACCAAAACGTCAGACTTTGTCAAACAATTGGTTAGCGTTGATTTACCGGCATTGGTGTAACCCGCTACGGCAATATGAAAGTGCGTTCTTCGCAGGGCTTGAGAATCTCTCGAGCTTTCAATTTTGCTTAATTTTTTTTTGAGATCGGCGATGCGATTTCTCGCCAAGCGCTTATCGACTTCAAGTTGAGACTCACCGGGGCCACGGGTTCCGATTCCGCCCACCTGGCGACAAAGGTGAGTCCACATACGCGTCAAGCGAGGAAGGGTGTATTCCATCTGAGCGATTTCAACCATGATTCTAGACTCAGAGGTGCGAGCGTGTTGGGCAAAAATATCGAGAATTAGAGAGCTCCGATCTACGACCTTGATATCTTGCAAGATATTCTCAATGTTTTTGGTTTGACTGCCCGTGAGCTCCTCGTCAAAAATAACCAATTGCACATCTTTGCTTTTACATTCTTCGCGAATTTCGGCCAGCTTTCCCTTACCGATCAAGGTTGCGGGCTGAAAACGTTCCATGCGCTGAATGAACTTGCCGACGACATTTGCCATTGCTGTATCTGCTAGGCGTTCGAGTTCGTCGAGGTGGTCAACAGCTTCTCCCATCGACTGACGGCCCACGCAAACTCCCACGAGAATGGCATTTTCTCGGGGGCGAGCTTGTGTTGAAGAATGGTTTATTCCCATTCAATCGTACCTGGTGGCTTGTGAGTAATGTCGTAAAGCAAAGCACCTAACCCCATTTCTTTGAGGGTTTCCCATAATTGCGACAGAAGCTCTTGATCAATTTCAGCGAAGTTTGCCGTCATCGCCTCTGTGCTGTTTACGGGGCGCAAGACAACAACGGGTAAGCCTCCATTTTGCAGGGGCAAAAGAACGACAGGCATTTGCCAGATGCTGCTATAAAGCTGGTGGTTCACCAAAAACTGAGTGCAGGCATGGTCGATCTTTTGCAGAAATTCGATAGGCTCTTTTTCGCAATATTGACGAATGGGTTGGTAATTATTTTCGCGAGCACCAATTTCGTAAACCAGTCGATTGATGTCGCGATAGCGATTTGTCAGTGAGGTGCTAAACTCTTCGCATTGCGCCCAGGTGAGTTGCCCTTTTAAGACCAACGGATGGGCATAAGAGCGCGCATCCCCTTGCACGCCCACCGAGCGAATCGGAAGAACAGCACCTTCAAGGTCTAAAGTCAACAGATGGGATTTGATCCGATCTTGACTCTGCGGGTCTAAAGGAAATCCCGCCCCTTGGTCGCACAATAGGCGAACGCCTAAGCCCGGGCCCGGAAAAGGGTGACGCCAGATCAAAGGATGGGGAATGCCCATGCGCTCACCGAGGTCTCGAACCTCATCTTTATAGAGGTCGGCCAAGGGTTCAATGACAAGGCCTTTTTCGATCAATTCAACCACTGAAGGCACTCGATTGTGGTGGGTTTTGATGGTGACTGATTGCTCGGTTCCCCCACTCTCAATGGTATCGGGATAAATCGTTCCTTGAGCCATAATCCACTCTTCGGGATGGAGTCCTAAATTTTCAATTTCGGCATTTTTTACATCGATAAAGGTGTCGCCGATAATTTTTCTTTTGGTCTCGGGCTCAGAAATACCCGCAAGGCGCTCTAAAAATAGCGCTCCCGCATCGACAACCTTTAAATTATCCATGCCTTCGCGGGTCAAAAAGCTAACAACGTCTTCACTTTCTCGGTAGCGCATTAATCCCGTATCAATATGCAAGCCGAGCACTCGCTCTTTGCCAAAAATTTTATTGAGTAAAACAAAAGCTACGGTGCTGTCAACGCCTCCAGAAACCAAGAGAAACACTTTTTTATCGGCGGGAACTTTTTTTTGCATTTCTACAGAAATCAAGTCTTGGTAGCTTTCCATACTCCAATTTTTAGGAAGCTTGCAAAGGCTCAACCAATTTTCCATCAACTGCAATCCGTACTGGCTGTGGGTGACTTCTGGGTGAAATTGGATACCGTAAAAATGGCGTTGCTCATCGCCTACAAAGGCTGTGTCGCAATCGGTTGTGGTGGCGATCACTTCAAAGCCTTCGGGAATTTTCTCTACCTTATCCCCATGACTCATCCACATTCTCGACACTTCGGGAATGTTAGCTTGTAGCTCATGGGCTTTAACAAATTGCAGGTTAGCGATACCGAATTCTTGAACATCACCGCGAACAACAGATCCTCCCAAGACTTGACACATAATCTGGTGACCGTAGCAAATGCCTAATACGGGCAAACCCAGATTAAATATTTCGGGATCGACTTGGGGGGCGCCGGGTTCATAGACACTACTTGGCCCACCCGATAACACAATGCCCCCGCAGTGTTCAAATTCGTCAGGGCCTGCGTTGCAGGATTGAATTTTGCTGAGCACTCCCATGCGGCGCAATCGATTGGCGATGAGGTGAGCGTATTGGCCGCCAAAGTCGAGAACGGCGATGTAAGGTAAAAGTTCTGTGGTTTCGTTCATTACTTAAGGTTTTCTGCGAGTTGTGCAAGTGTTTTGACGCCCCAACCGGTAGCGCCCCAACCATAATACTTGTAATCTTTTGTGGTAAAAGCCGTACCGGCAATGTCAAGATGAGCCCACTGAACTCCTTTGTTGACGAATTCGTGCAAGAAGAGCGCCGCTGTCACCGCACCTGCTTCACCGCCGATGTTACAAAGATCAGCCACCTTGTCGTCGAGATCTTTGCGATATTCCATTTCTAGAGGCATGTGCCAGAGCTTTTCTCCGACCATTTTTCCCGCACCGATAATGGATTGACAAAGGGTGTCGCTGTTTGAAAATAAACCGGTCATCGAAGAACCAATCGCTCTGATGATTGCCCCAGTTAAGGTCGCCAAATCAAGCACATGAGTTGCCCCTTCGGCTTGAGCCTCATAAAGACCATCCGTTAAAACCAGTCGACCTTCGGCATCGGTGTTGTCAACCATGACGGTTTTTCCGTTTTTGGCGATAAAAATATCACCGGGCAAACAGGCGTTTTCGCCGGGGCGGTTTTCGGCAAGGCATACCACGGCCGTTAAGCGCACGGGCAATTTCAAACGAGTGATTAAATCAAAGGCACCTAATACGGCAGCAGAACCTCCCATGTCCATGCGCATTTCCCACATGCCCGACGAAGGTTTAATCGAAATTCCCCCGGTGTCAAAGGTGATGCCTTTTCCCACTAAACCCAAATGGATGTCACTTTGCACCTCTTCGGGTTCGTAGTTGAGCGTCACCAAAACCGGAGGGTTTTGGCTTCCTCGGCCTACGGTGATTAGGCCGTTATAACCCTCGTCATTTAAGGCTTGTCGAGTGCGAATTTTGAGGCGTACGTTTTCGCGGCCCTCAAAGCGCTCTTTGATGTGCTGGGTATAGATTTGCGGCGTGAGATCTCCTCCGGGAGTGTTGACGAGATCGCGGCAAAAAACAACGGCGTCATTTTCAGCTTCTTTGCGCGCCAATAGGGTTTGCGCATCGTCGAGCGATTGGGTGTCTAAAATGATTTCGTAGTGAATCGCTACGGGTTGATCTGATTTTTCGGATTTGGATTTGTAGCGATCAAATTTGTATTCGGCATAATAAAGCCCCTCGACAATCGCCGCAATTTCATCCATCCCCGCCAATCGCAAATCGATTGCC
>JBNKYI010000121.1:0-7123 GCA_050300815.1 Fibrobacterales bacterium | reverse complement strand
TAAATTACGTCAGAAGCAAAGGTTACAATCAACTCCACGTCGCAGTCATTGGCAAAGACCAGCACGCCATTCGCGTGATCAATAGTATTCGCCGAGAAAAATGGACGGGTTATAACATTCGCGGTTACTTCGCTCCAGGGATATTCCGCAATACAGAGCTTCCCAAATTGGGAGACTTTAATGACATCGAAAAATACATGCGCAGCAGCGACATTGACGAAATCTGGATAGCCTTGCAACTCTCAGACGACCGCGAACTAGAAAGCATTATGAATCAGTTGAAATATTCTGCCGTAAACATCAAACTGATTCCCGATGTTTTTGGCTTTCAACTGATCAACCACAGCATCTCTGAAATTGGAAATTTCCCCGCCATTAGCCTTTCGCAAAGTCCTTTGACAGGGTGGAACTACATTCTGAAGGAAATTGAAGACAAAGTCATTTCTCTTCTTATTCTCCTCTTTATTTCTCCCGTCATGATTTTTCTCGCTTTAGCAGTTAAGTTCACTTCTAAAGGTCCCATTTTTTATCGCCAAGAACGCATTAGCTGGAATGGACGCCCTTTTAATATGCTTAAGTTTCGATCGATGCACGTAGATAATGAAAAAGACGGCGTGCAATGGGGAGGCGCCAAAAACAAAGGGTTAACTCCTATTGGTGGGCTTATTCGCAAAACCAGTTTAGATGAGCTCCCTCAGTTTCTCAATGTTCTCAAAGGCGACATGTCTATCGTTGGCCCCCGCCCTGAGCGCCCTGTATTTGTCGACCAATTTAAGTATGAAATTCCCGGTTATATGCAAAAACACTTGGTAAAAGCGGGAATCACCGGCTGGGCACAAATTAATGGCTGGCGGGGAGATACCGACTTGAATATGCGTATCAAATACGATTTGATGTATATCAAAAACTGGTCTTTATGGTTTGACCTAAAAATCATCTTTCTCACCTTATTCAAGGGTTTTGTTCACAAAAACTCAGGTTAAATAAGACTTTTCTCCTAAAGAGCGTTCTCAAATATTCCGATGTCCTATAAAAAGGAGATCTCATGAGAAAAGTTGCTCTAATCACAGGTATTACAGGACAAGATGGCTCTTACCTCGCTGAATTTTTGATGGAAAAAGGCTATGAGGTTCACGGTATCATTCGCCGCTCGTCTTCTTTCAACACGAGCCGCATAGAACACTTGTATCTCGATGACTTGATCAGAGACATTCGAAACAAAAAAATCCAGTTGCATTACGGCGATCTAACAGACTCCACGAATCTAATTCGTCTCATCAAAGAAATTCAGCCCGATGAGATCTACAATCTCGCCGCCCAATCTCACGTCAAGGTTTCTTTTGAAGTTCCCGAATACACCGCAGACACCGACGGAGTAGGTACCCTTCGAATACTCGAAGCCATTCGGCTTTTAGGACTCGAACAAAAAACGCGTTTTTACCAAGCTTCCACTTCAGAACTCTATGGCAAAGTCGCTGAAATTCCTCAAAGAGAAACCACTCCCTTTCACCCTCGCTCACCCTACGGGGTTGCTAAGCTCTACGGCTATTGGATTGTTCGCAACTACAGAGACTCATACAACATGCACGCCAGCAATGGAATTCTTTTTAACCATGAATCTCCCCGCCGTGGAGAAACCTTTGTTACTCGCAAGATTACCTTGGCGGTAGCCCGTATCAAAGCCGGGTTGCAAGATAAACTCTATTTGGGAAATCTAAACGCGCGACGCGACTGGGGGTTTGCCAAAGACTACGTCGAATGCATGTGGCTTATGTTGCAAAACAAAACTCCTGATGACTTTGTCATCGCTACGGGAGAAATGCACACCGTCAGAGAATTTGCCTCTTTAGCATTTGCCGAAGCCGGATTTGAAATAGAGTGGAGGGGAGAGGGTATTTTTGAGCAAGGCATTGATTCGAACTCAGGCAAGGTTTTAGTCGAAGTCGATCCTAAATACTTCAGACCCGCCGAAGTCGACCTATTGCTCGGCGACCCCAGCAAAGCAAGAAATGAACTCGGGTGGAACCCTCGTCAAACCTCTTTCGAAGAGCTGGTGCAAATGATGGCTCGCTCAGATCTCGATTTGGTGGCGACCTATGGAGAATTTGCCTGTCATCAGGAGCCCATCTAAGCAATGCAGACTTCGTCAAAAATTTTTGTGGCAGGGCATCGCGGCATGGTCGGTTCAGCTCTCGTTCGGCACTTGCAATCTCTCGGCTACTCAAATCTCATTTTGCGCACTTCTAAAGAGCTCGACCTTACAAATCAGCAGGCTGTGGCCGCCTTTTTTGCCAGCGAAAAACCCGAATACGTCTTTTTGGCGGCAGCCAAAGTGGGAGGCATTCACGCTAACAACACCTATCCCGCTGATTTTGCTTATCTCAATTCGCAAATTCAAAATAATGTGATTCATCAATCCTATGTGCACAACGTGAAAAAATTGCTCTTTTTGGGTTCTTCGTGCATTTATCCCCAATTGGCACCCCAACCCATCAAAGAAGAGTCTCTGCTCACGGGCCCCCTTGAGCCTACCAATGAGGCCTACGCTCTAGCTAAAATTAACGGGCTTAAAATGTGTGAATACTACCGCCGTCAGTACGGCTGTGACTTTATCGCGGCCATGCCCACCAATCTGTTTGGTTACAACGACAATTTTGACCTCAACAACAGTCACGTTTTGCCCGCTTTAATTCGCAAGTTTCACGAAGCCCAAAAAAACAATGACCCTCAAGTGGTGATGTGGGGAACAGGCAGCCCTCTGCGAGAGTTTCACTTTGTCGATGATCTCGCCGATGGTCTCGTTTGGATGATGCAAAACTATTCGGGTATTGGTCATTTAAACATTGGCACAGAAGAAGAAATTTCTATTAAAGACCTCGCTCTTAAAATCAAAGATCTCGTGGGATACGAGGGAGAAATCATACACGATTACAGTAAACCCGATGGAACACCACGTAAAGTCATGGATTGCTCCAAAATTCACCATTTAGGGTGGAAGTCAAAGGTCAATTTAGATGAAGGCTTGCAACGCACCTACCAGTGGTTTTTAGAAAACCTGCGGGTTTTAGGGATTTGATATGTATGATTATCTAGTTGTTGGTGCCGGACTATACGGAAGTATTTATGCTCATGAAATGACGAAATTGGGGAAAAAGTGTTTAGTTATAGACAAGCGCCCTCACATTGGCGGCAATTGTTATACAGAGAGAATAGAAGGTGTTAATGTGCACAAATACGGTGCCCATATCTTTCACACCGACAATAAAGAAGTGTGGGATTATGTAAACAATCTCGTTCCCTTTAATCGCTTTACCAATTCACCTATGGCCAACTATTACGGTGAACTGTACAATCTCCCCTTTAATATGAACACCTTTAACAAGCTTTGGGGGGTCACCACACCTGCCCAAGCTCAGGCAAAAATCGAAGAGCAAAAAGCCATTTTAAACGGCAAAACTCCTGAAAACTTAGAAGAACAAGCCATCTCTTTGGTGGGTACAGATATCTACGAAAAGTTGATCAAGAACTACACCGAAAAGCAATGGGGCCGTAAATGTACTGACCTCCCTCCTTTTATTATTAAAAGGCTCCCTGTAAGATTCACTTTTGATAACAACTATTTCAAAGACAAGTACCAAGGTATCCCCGAAGGGGGCTACACTAAAATTTTTGAAAAGCTACTTAAAGGAATTGACGTTCAAGTTGGGGTAGACTTCTTAAAAGACCGCGTCAAATTTGAATCTATGGCAGAAAGAATTGTTTATACAGGTCCGCTTGATGAGTTTTATGACTTTAAGTATGGCGTGTTAGAATATCGCAGCTTGACCTTCGAAACAGAAACCCTAGATCAACAAAATTTTCAAGGGAATGCAGTCGTCAATTACAATGATGCCGAAACCCAATACACCCGCATTATTGAGCATAAGCATTTTGAGTTTGGCGAACAAGAAAAAACCGTGGTCACGCGCGAATACCCTAACGAGTGGAAATTGGGCGATGAGAGGTACTATCCTGTTAACGATGAAAAAAACAACAAACTTTACAGTCTATATTTAGCAGATAGCAAGAAAGAAATAAAATATGTTTTTGGCGGCCGCCTTGCCGATTATAAGTATTACGACATGCATCATGTGATCGCAGCTGTTTTAACGGATATCAAAAAAAGCAGAGAGACATAATGAAAGCACTCGCCAGAGAAACGATAAAAAGTTATTGAACGGCAGTCTTTAGATCTACCGCACCTCTCTTTTTGCTTTCTCTCACACGATTAAAGAGAAGCAGCCCCGACCTCACCCGCAAGTGAGGCACCTGTAACTAACTTTACAAGTGCAAAATCCCATGAAAAAGTCTCTAAAAATCATAAAATTAGCACGCGCTCTAAGCACACTGACCTCTGCTTGGCTTTTTTGCGTTTTCTTGCCTTCTCTAGCTCTGGCTCAACCCCAATTCGCGCGCTCAATCCCCAAAAATACAAGCCTAAGACCCCTGTGGCTCGATTCGACCTACTTAAAAAACGCCCTAAAACCCAGCTATCCCTATTTCAAATTTGAGACTCGGGATTCTCTCTCTTTAGGCTGGCACCCCATGGGAGGACTTTCAGGTTTAAACTATCGCGACGCATCAGATGAACATCGCTGGGGCTATCTCACCGAAGTGGGCATGTGGATTGAAGCCCAAAAAAGCAATTTTTTCGCTTGGGTTGATGGTCGCATTTATTCGATGCCCGTCGATTACGACAATGGCGATGGTCAATTCGTCGACCTGCAATCAAGTGACCACTCTTATGACTACAAAAGCTTTGGTCGATATATTGGTTTAATCGCCTATCACACCAATGCGGGTGACTTTTATGCGGGGCGCGATGCCCAAGAATGGGGCCCCTCAAAATTCTCCGCCCTAGTTTTTAACGGCCAAAGCATTCCCTACGACCAATTTTTTTGGGATCTCAGCATTGGCGATTTTAGCGTGCGCACCCTTTGGGGAACACTCGACATCCGCAAAGAATCGAATATGGATGATTCAACGGCAGATAAAAGTCGTCACGTTTTTGGGCACCGCTATGAATGGCAGCCCTCCAAAACTTTCAAACTAGGGATTTCTGAACAACTCATTATCTACAATTATAACGCACCTCAAATGGTGATTCCGATCTACCCCTTGTTTCTCGCCAAAAGCTATGTGCCCGAACCGCGCAATAACGGCAACTTAGGCATTGATGTCGAATGGTGGTTTTTAGAAAATACGCATTTTTACTCTGAGCTTCTCATCGATGATATGGAGTCGCCCTTTAGTCTCTTTACTAAAAACTACATCCAAAACAAATGGGGATTGTCTCTAGGTTTTGGGCATAACTTTTATTTCGATAATCGCATACTCACTCTCACACTTGAAGGGGTTCATGTCGAGCCCTATACCTATAGCCATTTCTATAGTAACACGGCACAATCTGCTCACGGGAGTAAGGTTTTAGGCTTGCAAGAGGGGCCCGCTTATCAACGCTTGTTACTTGATGTTGAATATGCAATGAATCATTGGAGCTTTGGGTTGACGCCTTCTATTTATCGAAAGGGTGAAATGTATGGTTCAAATTGGTCAGACAATACTCCTAGCAATCATTTAATGCCCAAACGTCGCTTTGGCGATGCACCCGTAAAGTTTGATCTCGTTTTAAATACCTACTTTAAGTACCAATTGCTACTCTTACACTTAAATGCCAATTATAACCTATCAAATAACTCTTTCACTTCTATCTTAATGGGTTGCCAAATTGCTTTCTTTTAAGTTGCTTATCAAAAAAATCAAAAATTCTAAAACAATCAATGATCTCATTAAGGTTTTAAGTGGAAACATTGCCGCACAAGGCATGGGTTTTTTAATTATCATTTTTTTGTCTAGAGAACTAGGGCCTGAAAAATTCGGGCTCTATGCATTATTTATTTCAATTTATGATTTCTTAAGACAATTTGCTGATTTTGGGATTTCTACTTCGTATGTAAAACTAGCAACCGAAAAAATCAACCAAAACAAACCTTTGAGAGACTTATTATACACAACTCTTATCTCAAAATTTTTGTTGTGTTTGTTGTTGATTTTTCCCGTTTACCTTGCCTCAAATCAAATTTCATTATTTTTCTTTTCTAACGTAGAGTATAGTACCTTAATTTCTCTCATCGCTGTATCTATTATTTTTGCCCAAATAGCCAACGTATTTATTATTCATCTACAGGCCATACAAAAATTTAAACTGTACTCTGTATCAAACATTCTAAATCAGTTTATAAGACTATGTACCATCTTGGTTATTGCTCTTTATTTTTCATATGACAACTTAGATTATTACATCTATGCACATATTGCGTCCTTTCTCTTTTTGTGTAGTCTCGGCCTCATTTTACGATTTCGCAAAGTATTATCAATTTTCAAAGGTTCATTTTCTTTAAGTGATTTAAAAGAAATTTACGCTATGGGATTTTGGATCTTTTTATCAGGAATCGCCGTCGTATTAGTGATGCGCCTAGATGTTTGGATGCTATCGAAAATTA
This sequence comes from Fibrobacterales bacterium, assembly GCA_050300815.1. Taxonomy (GTDB): domain Bacteria; phylum Fibrobacterota; class Fibrobacteria; order Fibrobacterales; family CAWVXU01; genus JBNKYI01. Next base: position 581 of record JBNKYI010000121.1, on the reverse strand, counting down.
GTACAGAGCTAGAAGTTGGTTATTATTCTGCAGCAATTCAGCTGGCAATGGTGTTTCCTCTAATTACTGCCTCTATACAAAACACCCTATTGCCCAAAGTAGGAGACTATCTAAAAGCCTATTCTATTGAATCTTATATAAAGAAAATTTTTAAATATGTCCCTTTTTTGATTTTAATTTGTTTTTTATTGATTGTTATATCTCCATTTTTAATAAAAATTTTCTTTTCAAATCAATACGTTAATTCTATTCCGTGCTTTAGAATTGTTTTAATTGCCGTTTCTGTCAGTGTATTTATTAATCCAATATCATTGGTCTTTTATCACCTTAAAAAGGCACATTATTTAACACTTCTTAATTGGATTCAGTTGGGAATTAATTTCGGCTTGAATTTGCTATTAATACCTAAATTCGGAGCAATTGGAGCAACCGTATCTACATTATGTTGCGGATTAGCCGGTTTATTTTTCGTTCTATTTTTTGTTAAAAAGTTTCAATATGCTAAAAAAAATTAATGAGCTTTTTTCGTATATACTTTCCCCATCGACTAAAGATGGCGCAGTTGTTTTCTACGCCCAATA
>JBNKYI010000120.1:0-7141 GCA_050300815.1 Fibrobacterales bacterium | reverse complement strand
AAGCCAGAGTCTGTTAGACTGTCTATGCTCTCAAGGCGGGGCATCTCTTTGAGGTAAACCGTGTCTTTTTGACTTATTTGTGTCTCGGTATGGCTGTTAGAATAAGAAGAGGGTGACACGCTGTTATTGAGGTTTGGATTTTGAGTTCCTGAAAAAACCAAATGATAATCTTGTTCATAAGGATTGATCTTAACCCGCACCTTTCCTTGGTTATTCATAAATTCCATTTCAATTTCAGATGGCGCTCCGGGAGGACTTTCGATAACGTGTTCGACTTTTTTGGGGCTCTCTTGTTTCATGTTGCCCGAAACGGCAGGTCCACTACACCCCGTGTATAGCATTAAAATAAAACCCGAAATCGCGATTTTAAAAGTGGTAGTAGGCTTTCGCTTCATAAGCTATGGGCTCCATTTCAACTAAATTTTCGGTAATTCCAAACAATCCTGAGCGTATAACAGGCTGAAAGGGATAAAAGTGAATCCCGGCAGAGAGGGCGAGATTGGGAGTCAGTCGACTTAGGTATCCCGCATCAATCGAAACCAAGGAGTTTGGAAATTGAGCTCTTCCTCCGACAAACATTCCCAACCAGTATCCGTATTCGGGAGTGTGTTTGGGAATAAGAACTCCGATAATGTCTACGCCGGCGTGCATCTCGAACTTACTGTCGAAGGTATCAAAGCGAGTGTCTGTTGAAGCATCGGGAACAGGGGTCAAAACACCAGCTCCGGCCACCATCATAACTTGTAATCGTTGAGAGGTTCCGATGGTTTGCAAAAGTCCTAAGTCTAAGGTGTAGTGATAGAGCGTCAAACCGCCGTTAACTGTTAGAGTATCTTCAATAAACCTGTTCATCGCCCAGTATTTCCAGCCAACACCCACAAGGTATTCAAGATTAAAAGGACGGGCTTTTTTGCGATTAGGACCGGCGATAATGTTCGCGCTCCAAATAACTTCAGCGGTTTTTTGTTGAATAAGGTTAAGGTGAAGTAATAAGTCTCCATCTTCAGATTTGCTAACGCTACCTTGTATGAAGGCATCAACCCTGAGTTTGTTGCCCAAGCTCCATAGGGCTTCGGCATCGGGGAGAGCGTTGCTCATTTCAAAAGTGGTATCTGTGACAACGATTTTGGTTGTTTTTAAATCGGGTGACGAGATCACTGCTTTGCGGCCTTCGGTTTTAAAAGACTCTTCGATAAGTCCCTGAATGTATCTGGCAATTCCAGGAGAAAACTCTCTTTGGTCTATGCGAATTTGGTGAAAGGCGACGCGCTCAACAGTAGGGGGAAGAGAATTCATTTTTCCTTTGAGCTGATCAATCATATCGTAGATTTGACCTACGCCGCTGTCAATTTCATCTTGCCAAACATTACCCTCTCGATTAAAAACGATAGATGTTTGACCCCAAAGACTTGTAAATAAAAAAGTAAAACAACAGAGTGACGTAATTAGAGGTCTCATGATTTAAGTCCTCCTGATTTTACCAATTCAAGATGGATATGCCCTAACAAGTCTTTGCGGGCTCCCTCGACATCATCAAGGGATTTGTCGAGAAGCCCCTCCATATTTGAGAGCACCATGTCTCGAGCTCGGTCGGGAAATACGCTTAAGACTTTTTTCACAAAATCGCTTTCGGTTTTCATTAAGGCCAAGGCTAAACTGTTTTTGTCGAAACCATCGAGCAGTAGGAGTAGCTGTTTGGGTTCAACTGAAGGCAACTCTTCGAAAAGAACAAAGTTTTGACGAATGCGACTGGCGAGTTCTAGATCTTGTTCGGCAACTTCGCTCAAATACCCGCCTTGAGAGGTTGTGGGCAGACCGAGCATGACAGAAATTAAGGTTTCAACTCCATCTGCTGCTACATATTTCATATTGCTAATGGTTATTGCCTTTTGACTCAGTCGCTGAGCGACTTCTCGATAAGTTTTTACGGTGAGATTTTGAATTTGCCCCATTTGCACCATGACTTGGGCTCTTTCTGTATCTTTGAGTGATCGAAGAATTTCGGCGGCTTTACGAGATTTCATTTGGGCCAAAACCAAACCTTTGATGCCGGGATTTTCTTCGTTAATGAGGTGTTTGATTTGATTGTTGGTCATTTGATGAACGAAGTTGAAAAGGTCGCCTTGTCTTTTGTCTGACTGTTGAGCCAACTGCCCTGTTTGAAAGTCTTTTTTGAATTCTCTTAGGAGTTCAAGCTCTTCTTCTGAGTCAACGTCTCCCAAAGAAAACAGGCTGATTTCAATTTGAATTAGGTATTTCTCAGACAGGTGATTTTTAAGAAAGGTCACGACTTTGGGATCGACGAGATTTAAGACAATGGCGGCTCGTCGCAAGCCTTCGGCTTCATTCGATTGAATCCAAGCCGTTAATACGCGACCTGATTGAGCAGGGCTACCAATCAATTGGTTAACGAGAAAAGTTCTTAGCTGCATGTATTCGGCCGTGGCATTTGTAGGAGGAGGTGGGGGAGCTTGAGGGGCTGGCGTTGTGATCAATTCTTTAGGTGGTGTTTTTTCTTGAGAAAGTTCTTTGCGTAAAGCTTTGAGTGTTTTGATGTTGCTTTCTCCAGATTGCAGATTAAATAACTTAGAGAGAACCCATATCAAGAACGCGAAGCCTAGAAGAATTAAGGCGACGAGAACCCATTCGAAAGGTCGCAAACCTGCAGAGGATAAATTTTGTTTGTTGATGTTTTCACTTTGAGGTTCGATCGATTCTGATTTTCCACCTTCATTAAGGGCGGCGGTTGAGGCGACATTGCGTTTTTTGGGAAATGTTTTTTTCTGAACGGTGATGCGGTCACCGCGAGTTTCATCAAGGTCGGCAACCATGCGAACCATTTCGATCACAAATTCAACTTCTTCCATGCTAAAAGTAGAGTCGACGAGAATGTTAAAATCAATAAAGCGAACTTCGGCCTGTTTGCGATATTCAGAGGCGACTAGGGAATCGCCCCACATTTGATTAGGATCATTAATGGGGCGCATTTCATCGGGGAGGGTTGGCAGACCAGGGAGAGCCTCGAGCTGACTTTCTAGACGATTGGGGATTTTTTTAAATTGAGAGGGAACAAGAGTCTCATCGTAGTAGACCCGAGTGTCGACGAGAAATTCGTTAGAGTCAAAGTATTCAGCCAACTTGTGTTGAATGAGACGTTCGTAATACTGCGATAGTTTATCGGATAGCTTGTACTGTACCAGATTTAAATTCTGCGCATGCAGAAAGGCTGACAGAATGGTTCCCCAGAGTAAAATTCTCATGGTTATTCCTTATGGAATGCATACTGTCAGCTATTGTATCGAAATTTATTTTCTAAGTGCAAGGCAATATTAGACTTCTCTGAATTGAAGTCTAATCGAGTAGATGTTATTGTTTCTTGAAAATGAAAATCACTCGAGGTTTTAAATTCGAATTATTTGTTTCTGTAGAACACCAAGAAGGCAAATGAGGAATTTCGCTATTAGGAATCGATTCATTTCTGTATTTAAGTAGTAGTCCAAAATTTTCGTAGCCAGAGTACCAACGATCAACTAGTTGGGTTATATCGATGTCAATGGGGGTTTGAATTGACGTTGTATTTGCAACAATGTTGGGAGGAATTACGTTTCCCGAGCCATAACTTAGAGCACTTGCGTCAGTGTCATTAGTTCCTATACCAAAAGATTGCCATGGAGTTCCCCAGAATCGTTCTGTTGCGGTAACACCGTCAATTCCAGATGTATTTGTCCCATAGGTGTTTGATGGGTCACCTTCTTTCCAAGTGCTCAACATTTGGTGTGCATCAATGGTTATCTCACGACTTCCACCTAATTTGTAGAACCAGCGACAAGTGGTCATTTGTAAGTGAGCAGAACTGAAAACACTTCCGAGAGAGATTGTGGGCAAATTAAACTTTAATAAGCCCCGAAGCAAGGTTGAGGGATCATAAGTTCCGATTTCAAAATATTGATAACTGGAGTAATTAGCATTTTTATTATTTCCCATCTCAATCTGAGCATCTGCGGCATTAGTTTCATCAAGAATAACTTCTAAGGTGTCAAATAATTGCACGGAGGATGAAGAGGAAACGATTTCAGAGGAGGAACTCTTAGAAGAAGAGGAAACGATTTCAGAAGAAGAACTCTTAGAAGAAGAACTCTTAGAAGAAGACGAAACGATTTCAGAAGAAGAACTCTCAGAAGAAGACGAAATGATTTCAGAGGAGGAGTTTTTGGAAGAAGATGATATTTGTGAAGAAGAGGGAGTAACGGATGAAGATTTAGGTTGGCTGACAAAAGTCGAATCGTTAACAACAACAACGACGGAGTCGTCAACGGCATCTTCAGGAAGCAAGATGTATAGCGTATCTCCCGACAGTTTGCTGTGAGCTAATTCAAACGCACTAAGAATCGAGTCTAGCTCGGATTCGCTAATTCCCACATAAAAATTTTGTATGATGTAAATAGATATTTCAATTGTAACATAGACGATATCGGAGTTTTCGACTTTGATGTTATCGACAAAACCCCCTTTTTCTCCATCGACGTCGACCCGAATGGCATACTCGCCGTAAGAAAGGTGATTGAAAACAAAAGGTTCTGTTTTGTCGTTGAGAGTAAGTGTATCTAAAGCAGACTCTGGAGCGGCTTGATTATACAAGAAGACTTCAATAAGTGGGTCAACATCTTGGGATGTTTTGCGCGAGGCTTTTTCGTCAATAATCTCTTGAACTTTTTCTGAAATTTTTCCTTCAATAACCCCATTGTTTCCGGTTGAGGTCGATCCTGCATTTTGGTCTGAACATCCTGAATTTAAAAGGAGAAGGGTTAAAAAAACAAAAAGACGAAAGATAATTTTTAGGGAGGATTTATTGTTCATCATTATTTTCTGGTCCTGTAGTGTTTACACCGTGTTTAAAAGTTCCAGTCAAAGAGAATAGTTGCCAGTTAAGTTGCATGATTCGATTTTCATTTTTTTGTTTTGAATCGAGCCAGCGCACGAGTTCTCTTTGCATGTTTTGCAATTTTAACTTCAATTCGGGCAAATCTTCTTCGTTGATTGAAAATGTAGTTGTGGATATATCTCGTTCGGATAAATTTTGTTCAGCTAGAGCGACTTTCGCCAAATCCAACAAATTGTTTTGGTATTCGAAAATGGAGATTGACTGTGTTTCGACACCGCTGTGAATATGTTTTTCAGTGGTGACCCAATGGTTGTCAATTCGTTCAATAATTCCCATTTGTTCTAGATCTTTAACGGCCGCTCTAACCTCTTTGACCGTCAAATTGGGTTTGATCCATTGGGCTAGGGTTGAATACTTTCCATCCCAATCGGCCAAAGTGATGAGCTCTTTGATAACGGGGTAGTACCAGTGACTAAAGTACCGGTACTTCTGTGTATCGCGAGTTTGAATGTCTTTTTTATGGCAAAGTTGGGTCATTGCCTTGAAAATTTCATTCTTTTCTTCAAGAGTCTTTTTTTTGGATAATAGAACCAAGAGGTCAAAATATTGACTTTCAAAGTCATCAAATTTTAACCAATGAGCAATATTGGTTCGCACCTCTTTAGAGGGAAATACATCGCTCTTGTGCAATAAATTATGCAAGTAACTCTTTGAATTAAATCCAAGGACTTCGGCGACTTTTGCCAAAGAGTAGGGCTTAATGCGATTTGTTTTAAAATGAGCCAATGTATGAGAAAGAAACATCTTCCAGTCTACATAGTCCCATAATACGGGTGAAAAATCGTTAAGTGGGTTGGTCATGGTTTTCTAAATCTAGCAGAAACCTACTAAAAGTTTAAGAGAAACCGAACTGTCACTAAAATGTTACCTAAAAATCGGTTAAAAAAGGGGGCTGTCTCATAATGGACAGCCCCCTTTTTTTTTCATTGTCCGAATCAAAGAAGTGATCTTTGGTTTCTAAAGTTCTACTTCATCTGTCGGAGCCGAGGTCCCCTCCTCGCTAAAAAAGATCATTAGTGAACTTAATTTAGATTATTAGAGGAGTTTTTCAAGTATTATTTTAATAAAATCAAAAATAACTGGTGAACGTTTTGGTCGATTCAAAAAATGAAGTAAATCATGGCCGTATTTTACAACTGCTGAAAAAAATCGTTTCCTTTATCATCGACGATGATAAAAGCGGGGAAATTTTCAACTTCTATTTTGCGCACCGCCTCCATACCGAGTTCGGGGAAATCAACTAACTCTACACTTTTAATGTTATGAGCAGCTAAATGGGCTGCTGGACCTCCGATGGAGCCGAGGTAGAACCCTCCGAATTGAGCGCAGGCATCGGTCACTTCTTGGCCTCGGTTTCCCTTGGCTAACATAACCATAGAGCCGCCCTGTGCCTGAAAGCGACTGACATAAGAGTCCATTCGCCCTGCGGTGGTGGGGCCAAAAGATCCTGTAGGCATGCCTTCAGGAGTCTTAGCAGGGCCTGCGTAATAGATGGGGTGATTCTTAAAATAAGAGGGCATTTCTTTGCCTTGTTGAAGCATTTCATTGATCTTGGCGTGGGCAATATCTCGAGCGACAATGAGGGTGCCGTTAAGAGAAAGGCGAGTTTTAACGGGATACTTGCTCAGCTCAGCCAGAATGTCTTTCATGGGGCGGTTTAGATCAATTTGCACGGGCGGAGTGGCATCCACACTTTCTGCGGTCGGCAAGTATTGAGAAGGATTTTCTTCCATCTTTTCAACCCAAACCCCTTCGCTGTTAATTTTGGCTTTGATATTGCGGTCGGCGCTGCAACTGACTGCAAGTCCCACAGGGCAAGAAGCTCCGTGGCGCGGCGCTCTAATCACTTTGACGTCGTGGGCAAAGTATTTTCCTCCAAATTGAGCCCCGATACCCATTTTTTGAGTGAGCGCAAATATTTTTTCTTCCCACTCGAGATCTCTAAATATGCGCCCTCCTTCACTGCCTGAAGTGGGAAGGTTGTCGTAATAACCCGCAGAGGCGAGCTTTACGGACTTCATAACAAATTCAGCAGATGTTCCACCGATGACCAAAGCGATATGGTAGGGAGGGCAGGCAGAAGTGCCTAAATACTTGATTTTTTCAATAACTTTAAAATATTTTGAATAAAATGAGTGATTAAAATTAATATAAAAAAGTCAAACATCAAATATTTAAGGACGAAATCAGTACCAAACA
>JBNKYI010000119.1:0-7176 GCA_050300815.1 Fibrobacterales bacterium | reverse complement strand
CGGTATGTACAACTTGGATGTGGCGCCATTTTCCTGATCTGTAGCGTAGATAAAAGACACTGCTAAAGGTCAAAAACACCAGGACCAGAGCGGCCCATGTGGTTTCAGGAGAAAGTTTCAATCCATAAAGGAAAATACCATGATTATAAATACTACCATTCATCATTAGATAATTTAGACTATGTTAGTCCAGATCAAATCAATGAATCGTTTCAATTACACATTCAATTTTTAAAGGATTTCGAATTGAATCGGCCTTGGAAACGAACTGAGCCATATGGTGAACCCCAACTCGGAAAACATGGCTTGTATGGAAATACAGGGGGCGCCTTTTTACCATCTGCAACCGAATATTCTGAAATGGAGCTGCGACTATGGATACTTTTTTTATGTGATGGCAAAACAACGCCTTTAGAAATAAGTAAAATTTGTAAGACACCTCTAAATAGAGTGTTAGACGAAATAAACAAGCTTTCAAGCAAGAAAATAATATTCTAATGAGTCAATTAAGTCTTAGATGGGTAAACGATTTCGAAGAATGGAATAAATTTAATTCTGAATCTTCGCAAGGAAGTATCTTTTCGAATACTCATTTTTTAAAAGCGACTAATCAAGAATTTAAAATTCGCGGAATTTATAAGGGTGAAGAACTTAAATGCGGTATGATTTATTGCATCTCAGATGGTAATATTGTTGCTAATGATCTTATTATATATAACGGGCCCATTATGCAAACCCTTAATGGTAAAAAAGGCGGACAAAATCAAAAAGAGTTTGCGTGGATCGAACTTCTAGCCAATGATTTAGAACAAAATTATAATGAAATTTTTTTTAATACTTCGCCAAGACTTGTAGACATTAGACCTTTTCAATGGGTGAATTACCATAATTCGGGTAGAAAATTTACCGTCAATACAAGATACACCGCTGAGGTGGATGTTACTGAATTAAAACAAGAAGTTGATTTTGAGCAAACTGATTTCTTTAAAAATTTAGAAACCTTACGCCAACGAAATTATCGAGCAGCCATTAAGGAAAATCTCATTATTGTTCCCACTTTTGAACTCGATAATTTTATCGAAGACTACGATTTTTTAATGATGGCTCAGGGCTCAAAACAATCTGAAAAGAAATTAGAAAATTTAAACTCTCTGTTATCCTACTTACTTGAGTATCAACTCGCCGTTCAATATAATGTCTACATTAATAATCTTGTGTCCTATCGCTTGATAATGGCCTTAGATGGACAGAAAGCTTATTACCTCTTCGGGGCCCCATCACGATTAAATCCAATGAACCTAAGTGGCACCTTTGGTTTTTTAAAATCTTTTTCACATTTGGCTAGAAATTATAATATTTCAAAAATTGACCTAGAAGGTGCCAATAGCCCTAAAAGAGGGGCTTATAAAATGAGTTTGGGCGCTCAACTAGTACCTTATTATAACATTAGGTTAGAATGACTAAAAAAATCGCAATTATTTCAGCACGCATGGCAAGCACTAGACTTAAAGGTAAAAGTTTAATGCCGATTGAGGGTAAATCGATGTTTGCCCATCAAATTGAACGAATTAAACAGATTAAAGGTATAGATGAAATTTGGTTAGCAACCAGTGCCAATGCAGAAAATGAGCCCTTATTACAAGAGGCTAAAAATTTAGGTATCTTGCACTTTTCAGGAGATGAGAATAGTATCCTTTCTAGGTTTTATGCGATTATACAACAGAGTAACCCCGATTATATTGCAAGATTTTGTGGAGATAATCCATTAATTGATTTCAAAACAGCCGAAAAACAACTTGAGGCCATTGCTAAACATAATCTCGATTATCTATGTGTAAAAGGATTAAATATTCAATTAGGCATGGTAGAATGTTTTTCGAAAAAGGCGTTGATTTCACAATACCAAAACCTTGATAGAAATGACCTGATGCGACAAGAATCAATAGGGCTTTGGGTAAAGGAAAATTCAAAACTTTTTAAATTGGGCTCTATTGCAGCAATGCCACAAATTCATCAAGTCAAATATAGATTGACTGTCGATTTCCCTGAAGATTATGAATTAGTCTGCAAAATTTACAAAGACCTCCATAAAGGCCATGTTATTGATTTTAAAGACGTTATCAATTTTCTGAATCAAAATCCTAACATTGCACAAATCAATCAAAATTGTGTAATGAACTTATCTTCAAATCTTTGGGAATCCCTAAATCAAGATATTCCCTGCTTCGAAACTTAATAATTCCATAAAGTTCGCCTAATAAATTTCCGAAAGATATAAGAGCTTATATCGTAAGGGATTATCTAATGCATGTAAATTACAATTTTTTTAGACAATATAATGACATGCAAGAAATTAGCGATCAGAAGGAATTTTATAAAAACTTTAGCAATGACCGCGAATTTGCTGGCGATTATAAACATTTCGACCTACTCCAAAGAAAAAGATTTATGAACACCTTTGGGTACATGAATAATATCATCCTGAGAAAGGCACCTAAAAATGTTCTCGATGTAGGTTGCGGAAATGGAGTCAATTTGCCATTCAGCAATTTGTATCCCCATATAGAGTACCACGCAGTCGATTATGCTGAAAAAACAGTTGCTACCGCACAAAAAACCTTTCCTAAAGCAAAAGTCACGCAAGGCGATGCCTTTAATTTAGACGTCGAAGACAATACGTATGATATGGTAATATTGTCTGCAATTGTAATTTTGTATCAAAAAGAAGAAGATCGCCTAAAAATTATTAGTGAGGCCAAACGAGTCTTAAAAAATGATGGTGTTATTGCGATGACATTATGGAAAGAAAGCTTTTTCATTAAATATTCAATGTTACTCTCTAGATTCATATACAAGTTAAAAGGTTATGAGTTGCCCATGGACATCTGTGGTGTTCATTTATCAGAGAGTGAAGTCAAAAAAATGGTCCGTAAAATTGGTCTTAAAATCAATAATGTTGAGCATTCTGCTACCGAATTTGGACTACTAGAAACCGTGAAATACCTCAATGGCAGTAAGTATCGCCGAAACTTTGGGAATTCAGAAAAAAAACATCAAAAAATCAAATTAAACGTTCTTGAAGACTTGGCAGAACAATCTAAGTCTAATTGGTTACCCCGATGTCTTTGGCCAATAAAGAAAATATTTCCAAACTCATTTTCAATGTTTAGCGTCTATACTTTGACAAAGGCTTAAAATGAATTTCGTACACATTGGTATAGGTCGTACGGCATCGACTTTTCTTCAAAATAAAATCTTCCCTTATTTAAATGATATACAATACCTAGGGAAAACGGATAAAGACTACCCAAGGTGGTTAATTGACTGGCAATATGCAGATGAGTTTTCCTTTGATCCAGAAAACATTAAAGCATCTATTCAGTCCATTCCTAAGACAAATAGCAAACAACTCATTTCATCGGAATCTTTTTCTATGTACGGTGGCTATTTTAAAACTGTAGTTGAGCGAATTCCTGCAGTATTAGAATGTCCTAAAATTATATATGTGTTAAGGGATCCGATTCAACATATTATTTCAAGATATAACCATGGATATTTTCACGAAAACTTTAATGCGCCTATAAATGATTGTCTTGATTTTAACCGATCACCGTTAATGTTTTATAAAAGAAAACCTATTTACCTACCAGACCTTTTTTACACAGAACAAATAGAATGGCTTAATAAAAGATTTGGTGAAGAAAATATTCTGATTCTTAAGTATGAAAATATGGTGAAGAAACCACTTCATTTTTTTTCAGATTTAGCAAATTTCATGGAAATAGATATTTCAACAGACATTTGGCAGCCCTGTATTCAAAAAAAAGAAAATCATAGCAACTTAAAGATTGATGATAAATTTGGCCTTCTTTCAGAAGATAACTTAGCAAAACTTAAAGTATACTTTGCTGATCGTACTTATGGATATTACTAAAAACTAAGGGCTAAAATGATCGATTCAAAATTTGAGTTCACTTGGGATACTTACATTAAGTCTTTTGAATGTAAAGAAAGTATGATTGAATTTTCAGATCAACATCTTACTGATGAAGTCCGAATATCAATTTTGAAACAAGACCCCAAATTAATTTCTTTTTGCGATAAATTATACGATTCAAGATATGCCCAAATTATAAGAAACTTTAAGATGTTAAATTCAACCCCTACAGTTGTATTTCATAATAGGTATGGCTGGGTTTTATCTGTTAATGATTTAGAGTTTCATTTAGGAAAATCAAATTTTTATAACAATATAAAAATGAATTTAGGGCATACAAGTTATTTAAGTGGCTTTAATACACTTGTCGGACCAGGTGTTTTATCGATTGGTAATTTCACATCTATTTCTCAAAACTTCACCGTAAATTGCAAGAATTTGAATCATCCAACCAGCCAACCGTTATCTATGGGACCAGCTATTAATTACAGGTTTAAAAACGACATAACATACGAATTTCATAAAGACCAAAATTTTGATGTAACGATAATGAACGACGTTTGGATAGGTAGAGATGTTAAAATCCATCCTGGTTCTATAATAAATAATGGATGTATTATTGCTGAAGATTCAATAGTAAAAGGAACTTGTGAACCCTTTGGAATATATGCTGGAAAAATCGCGAAATTAAAACGACTACGATTTTCTGAAAAGATTGTCGAGGCACTATTAAAATCGGAATGGTGGGATATTGAAGTATCTAAATTAAATCATCAAAATGTTTTTTTTAATACTGATTTCAATCAAATTGATGAAAAAGCCGCCCTAGACTTAATAGACAGCATTAGATCATAAAAATCCTGATCTTAATTACTTTAAAAAAAATAAAGTCCCCTAACTTAAAATCCGATAGGGTATTATGAATATTAAGAAAAATGAAATTTTAGCTCGAAACGCTTACTTATTTCCTTCAAAACCGATTGAAAAGGTTTTTGTTATTGGCACAGCAGCCAATTTAAACGATTATGATCTAGAATTTTTAAAAGGTGAATTTTGCATAACATTAAATTCTTTTTATTTACATCCGCTATTCCAATCTATTTCAAATATTCATCTATTGATCGATCCTAATTTTTTCAACAACGAATCATGGGTTAAGGCTGGTCAGAAAACCAAATCTTTTTTTCAATACAAACGACAAGACCAAAAATTAGTCGCCCCCTTATACCCAGCTTATGAGTACTTGATTCAGAATGATTTATTAGATGAGAATTGTCATTTTCTAGATTGGGACTTCAAAATAAATGAACCCGAACAAATTGACCTTACGTCAAAGGTTCCAGCTTGGGGACAAAATATAATTGACACAGCAATTTTACTTGCAACCTCTAAAAAAGTTAAAGAAATCATTTTAATCGGTATTGAACATGGAGGCGTTTTTAAAGGTGATGAAAACTATTCTGATTTTATTCAAAGTGATACCAAAAAAAATATTGTTGCAAAGCACATATCAAATGATCCCGAATTTTTCACAAGAGCACTAGCAAAACATATAAATCAACTCAATGGTATCAAACGATATGCTAAAAAAAATCACATCAAAATATTTACCACAAGTGCGAAAGGTGCTTTGCGGTTATTCCCCTACAAATCATTAAGTTCATTCAACACGACTCCTCTAGAACAGCAATACAAGTCAAATAACATCATTTCTGCCATTTTTGAAAACCTAACCAAAAGTAAACCCAACCTATTACACCTTTATAAAGACTTTAAAGCAGAAGCTGTATCAAATCAAGCTCTTTTAAAACGAATTTATCAATACAACCAATACTTTCAGGAAAATGGGATCAAAAACGAACTTATTGTCTTCATCAAAAAACTAGACCTCGATCTTATAGCAGCTTATCTGGGTGCCATAGCATCAGGAAATATTCCCGCTCAGATTAGTCCATTGACTAAAAAATTGATCGCCTCTGAATACCAAATTAAGGTGAATCACATATTAGCATCGACCAAAGCCACTCATGTTTTTACTTCTGCCAACGAATTTGATTTTCAATTACCAGATAATATTCATGTGCATCATCCATTGGCAAATGATGTTGAGGCTAGCGAAATAATTATTGAAAATGAAATTGCTTTAGCCCAATTTTCTAGTGGTTCAACAGGTCTACAAAAAGGGGTGATTCTCACCCATCAGCAAATCCTTGAACATATGTCTGCTTACGCCAAACATTTAAACCTTAGGTCAGAAGATCGGCTTATAAGTTGGCTTCCTCTTTATCACGACATGGGATTAATAGCCTGCTTTCTAATGCCACTAACATGTGGATTCTCTACCTATTTAATGGATCCATTCACTTGGCTCAGTAATCCTTCATTTTTACTCTCTGAAATGCAACACCAAAAAGCGACCATTGCCTACTTACCTAATTTCGCATATCACCTAATAGCACGCACCCCCTCTGACATTGAAATTCCAAGTCTCCGTTATTTGGTTAATTGTTCTGAACCCGCTAAAACAAAATCACATCAAATTTTTAGTGAAGCTTTTCCAAATGTTGATTCAAAAAAAATAACTGTATGTTATGCACTTGCAGAAAACACCTTCGCTGTCTCTCAATCTCTATACGGTGAGCAAAGAGAAATTTTAATTGATGGCATCTCCTACTTAAGCTGTGGAAAAATTATTTCCCATAGTCAAGTACACATTTTTGAACCCAATGATTTCGGTATAGGTGAAATTGGCATAAAAAGTTCTTCACTCTTTGAAAATTTTTTAGACGGTTCAAAAAATCTCGATGACGGTTATTACAGAACGGGTGATTTAGGCATTATTGATGCGGACGAACTCTTCGTCTGCGGACGTAAAAAAGATCTTCTTATTATTAATGGAAAAAATATTTTTCCACAAGATGTAGAATACGTTGTTTCAAATTTTGAAGGCGTTTATCCCGGCAGAGTTTGCGCCATTTCTTTATTTAATCAAAGTAAAGGATCTGAAGAATTAGTCGTTTTATTTGAACCTCATTCTGAAGAGATTAATGTAGATAAAAGTTTGCTAAATAAAAAAATCGAACATGAAGTGGGAATATTAGCCACTCATCTTTTATCTGTTCCTCGCGAATCACTCGTAAAAACCAGTAGTGGAAAAATAAGTCGAGCGCGCAATAAAGAGCTCTACGAGAAAAAATCATTTTTGAATAAGCAACATGGAGAACTAAAATGTTAATTAT